>JANQTK010000270.1:0-10283 GCA_030731695.1 Polaribacter sp. | reverse complement strand
GTTTTGTGTTCTAAAATGTCTTGAATTTGAATTTCAATAAGTCTTTCCTCCTTTTCATTGATTCTTTCAGCAACACGTCCTAAGGATTTTTGAACATCGTTTTTAAACTGTTCCTTTCTACTTTCTACAGCATTATTGATCCAATACAATTGCACAGCTATAATTCCTATCAAGGAAATGCTCATCAATACTACAATGAAAATAAACATCTTTTTTCCCACGTATCAAAGTTACGGGATAAAAGAATTGAAAATTAAACTTTCTGATAAATATTAACTGAAATAACCTAAATTTAAGAGTGTTTTAACAAATTCATTACAAATACTTAAATGCTTACCCTTTTTTCTGTTAAAATATTATGAATGTATTTTACTTGATTTTCGGTATTATCAAAAGTATCATTTACGATTACATAATGTGATTGTAGCATTTTTGATTCTTCGCTCAATTGATTTTTTATTCTGCTCAAAACAGCTTCCTTTGTGCAATGATCTCTTTGCATAACACGTTCAATTCTAGTTGATAAGCTTGCAAAAACCGTAACAATAACATCACAAATCAGATTGCTTTTACTTTCAAATAAAATGGCATTTTCATAAATAATGAATGATTTGTCTTGATTTTTTTTGATAAAATCTTGAAAATGATTGCGAACTTCGGGATGAACAATTGAGTTAAGAATTGCTAATTTTTCGGGGTTTTGAAATACAATTTTTGCTAAAAAATCTCTTTGCAATTCCCCATTTTGATAAGTTTCATTTCCGAATTCAAAAATTAATTTATCAGCAATAATTTTAGATGCATTCATCAACTTTTTTGCTTCTTCATCAGCAGTATATATTGCTGTATTGGGATATGCTGCAAAAAGTTTTGCAACTGTAGATTTTCCACTTCCAATACCACCTGTTACACCAACAATCATAGGTTATTTTTGAATTAGATAGTCAATTTTTGTGGGAATAACCTTGATATTTTCAACAAAATCAGGTTTTAATACTATTTTGGGAATCAGATATCCTAACTCATTTTTAGTGGACATTTCATAATCGCATTCAATAACAAACGAAGCTTCTGAAACTCTAGAAAATTGTGACAATGCCACTACAAAAGTTACCAAAACAGTTTCCGAAAGTGTGGTGATTTTTATATCTGAAGGGAGATTTACTATTTTAAATGGAACTTGTAAATTTCCCTCTGTAAATTTATCAACTTTTGCAGAAATCACTGCCTTTGAAGTCGTTAGCTTTATATTTTTACTAGGCTTTACAATAGCCACATTAGTTGAAAAATCAGTTTTTACATTGCTCAGCTTCAAGCTTTCTAATTCAAGAAATTCGATTTTTTTTAATTGTTTTTCTGCACCAGAGATTACAACTGAATCTGGACTTACTGTAACATTGCCTAAAAGTTTATATCCTACCTGATAATTGATATTCAAATTCGGTTTTAAAGGAACTTTTTTAGATTTTAAAAACCCCATTTTTACAAACAGAGTATCTTTTAAAATAGATTCAATTGTTACTCCTGACATTACTTGTTCTTGAATAGTTGACAATTGATTTTTAGGTAAAATATAGGTATTTCCTTTAGATTGTTGAGTAAATTTTGACACATCTAAACTAATAGTCTCATCAAAAAGTTGTGACCAAAAAAGTCGAAATCCTGAACCATTCACATATAATGCGATTTTTTGTGGAGTGGTTTCTAAAAGTATATTTTTTTGAGGAATATTGATAAAATTTACCTCATAATTTATGACGGTTTTGTATTCTTTGGAAAAAGTAATTAAGACCCAAATCAAAAAAGAAGCTAATAAAAATCCCAAAAATGATTTCGATATGGTTTGTGAAGTTTTCAAAAGTTGATTCTTAAATTAATACAACCGAATATACCTATTTTAAATAAAAAAAGTGAACATTTTTCAAAAAAAGAAAAAGTTCACTTTGATTTGTTGATATTTAAAAAAACTAACTAACCTCTGAGTTGTTGTATTTTTTACTCAATTCCATTGAAATTGCAGAACGTTCAAACTTGATTTTTCCTGCAGCTGTTTCAATAGTTACTGTATTATCAGCATCGTGAATATCAGCGATTTTTCCATGAATTCCACTAGAAGTCACTACTCTTGCCCCTTTCTTGATTTCAGATTGAAATGCTTTTTCTTTCTTTTGACGAGTCATTTGTGGACGAATCATAAAGAAATACAATACTAATATCATTGCTAAAAAAGGTAGCATGCTTGCTAAACCTCCTCCTGCTTGTAAAAAAATAATTGAAAACATGCTTAGTTTGTTTTTGGGATTACTGAACCTTTTAATATTAAGGTTTCCATTCCTGATTCAGTATTGGTGGTTAATGTAATTGATTTGCTTTGTCTGTTTGGTTTTCCAGAGGTATTGAAAGAAACTTCAATATCTGCTGAATCTCCAGGCTTTATTGGGTCTTTTGGCCAAGTTGGCACTGTACAACCGCAAGAAGCTTGGGCATTTGTGATGATTAAATCTGTTTTTCCAGCATTGGTTACTTTAAACGTTGTCTCTACGATATCTCCTTCATTTACAGTACCAAAATCATACTCAACTTTATCAAAAGCGATGGTAGCAGCGCCTTTTTTAATTTCTGTGTCTCTTGATTTTGCTTCCTCTAAATTTTCTTCATTGATTTTTGCTTTTGCATCGCTACTTGTGCAAGAAATGTTCATAAATAATGCACTAAAAAAAGTTAGTAAAATGGCTGTTTTTCTCATGATTTTAAAATTTTGGTAAAAGTAACAAATATTTTTTTCAATTAGGTATTTATAATAAACCTCTTCCTATTTTAACAATTTTCTTGTCTTTTTCAAATTCTTTTGAAATTTTATCTAGCACACCATTGATAAAATAGCTGCTTTTTTCAGTTGAATAATCTTTCGATATTTCAATGTACTCGTTAATGGTAACTTTGACAGGAATGGAAGGGAAATTTAAAAATTCGGTGATTGCCATTTTAATCAAAATCATGTCAATATCTGCTATTCTGTCTGTTTCCCAATTAGGAGTTCTTTCTGAAATTTCTTTTTCATAATCCCTCAATTTTAAAATTGTTTTTGTGAACAATTTCGAAACATATTCTTCATCATCTTTGTCCTTATACAAACTTCCCATTAAAAAATTTGCATTGTTTTTGCACTTACTCAATGTTTTTAAAATCCAAGTATTTACAAACGGAATATCATCTACCCAAGTAATCATTTTATCTTCAAAATATTCTGCTAATTTTTCATTAGGTGCGATAATTTCTCTGAAAAAATCAATCACAAAAGCACGATCAACATTGAAAGAATCTTCAACAGTATCTAAATATTTTTTATAAATGTTGCTGTTTAGCAATTCTTCATAAATTATTTTTACATATTCATCATCAACTTCCCAATTAGTTAATTTGTTGATTTCACGATAACTAATCAAACTAATACTTTCTTTGATAGTATTGATTAATTTATTGTTTAAAAATTTGGTATTGGGTTTTAAATCCTCTTTAGTTGCCAGAATTTTCTTTTTTGAAAGTGCGATTTTTTTCTCAGCAAGCTTTTGTACTTCAATAATTAATAAAAGATTAAGAACGTACAAATCAAACATTTTAAGGATGCTAAGCTTCAAAAATTTTTCCTCTTTCACGATATCATCGTTCTGAGATTGTTGCATAGCATAAATGGATTGCATTACTTTTACTCGAATATGTCTTCTGTTTATCATCTAAAAGAACTTAAATAAGATGCGTTTTTCGCGATGCAAAAATAGCACTATTTTCTTTTTTGAATGAAATCTTTTTAATTCTTTTTTAAGAAATGATTTCGCATTGAAATTGGTATCTTCGTGCACTATTTTTCATCAAAAAAACTCTTTTGAAAGCATTACAGCATTTAAACAAATATTTAGCAAAATATAAATGGCGTATTTTGATTGGATTGTTAATTACAGTTCTTTCTAAAATTTTAGCGCTCAAAATTCCTCAAATCATCAGACAATCTTTGAATATTGTTGAGGAATATCAAAAAGGAATAGTAGCAGATGTTGCCGAAGTTAAAAAAACTTTATTAATTAATGTTCTGATAATCATTGGTGTAGCATTGTTAAGTGGATTTTTTACCTATTTGATGAGACAAACCATTATTGTTACATCAAGATTGATAGAATTCGATTTGAAAAACGAAATTTATCAACAATATCAACGACTTTCACTGAATTTTTATAAGAAAAACAGAACGGGTGATTTGATGAATAGAATTAGTGAAGACGTTTCGAAAGTGCGCATGTATGTAGGACCTGCAATTATGTACACCATGAACATGTTGGTTCTTTTTATTGTTGGTTTTGCACAAATGCTAAAAGTAGATGTGAAATTAACATTGTATACATTAATTCCATTTCCTTTTTTAGCTATTTCCATTTACTTTTTAAGCACCATTATCAATAAAAGAAGTACGATTGTTCAGCAATATTTATCAAAACTAACCACATTTACACAAGAATTTTTCTCAGGGATTAATGTGGTAAAATCTTATGGAATTGAACAATCCATCATCAAAGAATTTGATACAATTGCTGATGAAAGCAAAGAAAAAAATATCGATTTACAGTTCGCAAATGCGTTGTTTTTTCCATTGATGGTACTGTTAATTGGCATCAGTAATATCATCGTAATTTATGTTGGAGGAAATTTATACATTGAAGGTAAAATTCAAATTGGAGTTGTTGTTGAGTTTTTATTGTATGTAAATATTTTGACTTGGCCTGTGGCAGTGGTTGGTTGGGTTACATCAATGGTTCAAGAAGCAGAAGCATCTCAAAAAAGAATTAATGAGTTTTTGGATGAAGTTCCAGAAATTGAAAATTACAGCAATGTATCCATAGAAATTCAAGGTAAAGTTACCTTTAAAGACGTTACTTTTACCTATGAAGACACGAATATTACTGCTTTAAAAAACATCAATTTTACAGTAAATTCTGGTGAAACTTTAGCGATTTTAGGTAATACAGGTGCTGGAAAATCAACAATCATAGAATTAATTTCACGATTGTATGATGTTACTGAAGGATTAGTTTTGCTGGATGACAAACCAATTAAAGAATTGAATTTGAATGATGTAAGAAATCAAATTGGTTTTGTACCTCAAGATCCATTTTTGTTTTCAGATACTATTGAAAACAATATCAAATTTGGCAAAAATGATGCTACAGAAGATGAAATTATAAACGCAGCAAAAAATGCTGTTGTTCATGAAAATATCATCGAATTTGCAAACGGTTATAAAACTATTTTAGGCGAACGCGGTGTCACTTTATCTGGAGGACAAAAACAGCGAGTTTCGATTGCAAGAGCAATTATCAAAAATCCAAAAATTCTTATTTTTGATGATTGTTTATCAGCCGTTGATACCGAAACTGAAGAGCGAATTTTAACAAATTTAGAAAAAGTATCAAAAAGCAAAACTACATTTATAATTAGTCATAGAGTGTCATCAGCAAAAAATGCTGATAAAATTATTGTTTTAGAAGAAGGTAAAATCATACAACAAGGAACTCACAATCAATTGATAACCGAAAATGGATATTATAAAAACTTGTATGAACAACAACTTTTAGAAAAAGAAATATAAACTTTATGATTATCAAGTAAAATATTTTATTAGATTTGTGCATATCATAAATAAAATTATAACACTATTTAAAAAGAATTATGGCAGAGAGAGTTGAACAGGAAGAAATTTTTTCACAGGTTTTAAGAGCAGGAAGAAGAACGTATTTTTTTGATGTAAGATCTACAAAAGCAGATGATTATTATTTGACAATTACTGAAAGTAAAAAATTCACACACGATGATGGTTCTTTTCATTATCAAAAACACAAAATTTATTTGTACAAAGAAGATTTCAATGATTTTCAAGAGATGCTAACAAAAGCAACTGATTATATATTGAATGAAAAAGGTGATGAAGTAATTAGTGAGCGTCACCAAAAAGATTTTAAAAAGGAAGATGATGAAGAAAATGAAAACGAAGAAATAAAATCTTCAAATAGTTTTACTGATATTTCTTTCGACGATATTTAAAAGAAACTTCAAATTTGTCAGTTAAAAAAATAGCAAATTTTCCTAAAAATTTTTAATTCAAGTTTATTTACACTAAGAAACCGTGGGCATTTTGTTTACGGTTTTTTTTATAAAACCAATTTCATTGTTTTACTTTTTGAAACCGTTTCTTGCCATTCTTTTTCAGGATTACTGTCTTTTGTGATGCCACCACCAATGAATAAATTCGCGATGTTATTCTCGATTTTCATACATCGTAAATTCACAAAAAGTTGTGTTTTTTTCGAATTAGAATCCTTAGAAATTATATTCATTTCTCCCAAAAAACCCGTGTAAAATTCTCTATCATAATTTTCGTTTTCTAAAAGGAACTTTTTAGCATTATTTCTTGGTAAGCCACAAACAGCTGGAGTTGGATGCAAGCTTACAATCAACTCTTTTAACGTTGATTTTGAAGGATGTAATGTGCCTGAAATTGCCGTTTTTAAATGATATAAATTTCCTGCTTTTACAGTTTCAGGATTTTTAATTTGTAAGCTTTCAACCGTATTTTTAAGTTGATTTTCAATAAAATCTGTAACTAAAGATTGTTCTTCCAACTCTTTTTGTTGCCAAATAACAGACTGTAAATTGTCAGCAACTTGAGTTCCAGCTAAAGACATGGTTTCGAAACAAAGATTTTCAACTGTTAATAGTGTTTCAGGAGTCGCACCTAACCACAAACCTACTTTCGGATGAAACCATACATATACAAATGCAGTTTGGTAATTTTGAAGCAGTTTTTTAAAGGCTGCAACAAAATCAAAATTTTGGAATTGAAGTGTTTCTTTTCTAGAAATTACGACTTTTTTAAAATTTCCATTCTTGATTTCTTCAATAGCTTTTTCAACTATTTTCTTGTGATTCTCTTTTTGAAGTTGATTTTCAACAAACTCATTATTTACAAGTAGTTCCTCTATAAAATCAATGTTTTCCGTAAAAAAATCAGTTTCATTGGCAGGAAAAAAAATTGTTTTTTCACTAGCATCAAAAGGAGCAAAAACGAAACCACTTTCAGAAAAATCCTCTAATAAAAATAATGAATCGTTTTTTTGAAACAACCCTAAAATATCAGTTGTATTTGGTTTTCTATAAACAACAAAGGGTTGTTTTTCTTGATAAGAAAGTGCTATTTTCGAGAAGATTTTCACTTCAAACAAAGGATCAATTGTTCTCTAATAAAATCGAATCTATTCCAAATAATCCCATGATCACCTCTTCTAATTTGAATCAATTCAAATTGCTCTTTAGGAAATTGAGCAGCTAATTTTTCGGAATTTGCATAGGGAACTAAATCGTCATTTTCACCATGAATGGCTAAAATTTCGTTAGAATTTTGATTCCAATTCTTTTCAAATACTTTCAAATCATTTTTGTGAGAAAGCTTTTCTTTTGCAGCTTGTTTCCAGATTGGAGGAACCATCCAACGAGTAACTTCCCATTTATAAAAATTTAATAACCAAGGCATTACCTCTCTACTACTAAACACTGCTGGCGCTAACAACACTGCTTTTTTATAGCGTGTAGTATCTGCTAAAACAATAGGACCTCCATAAGAATATCCTACTACAACTGTTTTATTTTTAGGCAAATCTTTGGTGATGCTTTGCAACATATCTCTTTCAAAAGCAATAGATTCTTGCACATTATTTACTTCTTCGTAATTGTACCCAACTCTGTCATAGCTTACAAAATTAGCCTTCGAATAAATCATAGGATCTTTCATGTAGCTAATAAAATCAAGACAAGAACCTACAGTCCCATGAACAAAAACGATTGTTGGTAAAGCAGTATCATTTATAATTGATAATTTTCTGTATTTCAAATTTTTAAAATTGTGATACGAAATTTTTGGGGTCAATTTTACATCTTCAAATTCACTTAAAATAGCTTTGTCAGATTTTGGTGACGTATAGAAATAAAAAAGTCCATAAAATAATGTGAACAATATCAATAAAATGATTGTAAATACTTTTAAAAATTTTCTAAAAAAAACGGAAATAAACATCTTTTACTTTTTATCCAAAACAATATTTGTGAGCTTACAAATAGATATTAGATGCTGCTCATCATCAAAAATCTTAATTTCCCACAAATGAATCGTTTTACCTTTGTGAATTTGCTTGGCAACTCCATAAACCACACCTTCTTTTACACTTTTTAAATGATTGATACTCAACTCAATTCCTTTGATAATATGCGTCTCAGTATCTACAAAAAGTGCTGATGCACAACTCCCAACAGTTTCTGCTAAAGCTGCAGTTGCGCCTCCATGCAATACCCCATAAGGCTGATGAACACTGCTATTTACAGGCATTTTTGCAGTCAATGAATCTTCAGTCACATCAATAAACTCTATATTTAAAGTTTGCATTAATGTGTTTTTTGAAAAACCATTAAAAGTGTGAAGTATTTTTTGCTTATCCAATCAATTTCAATTTTAAAGGGGTAAAAATACACATAAATTATCGTATTTTTGCTACGTTTTTTTATAGAAGTTTATGTACAAAATTCGCGCAATCTTAGACACACAAGAAGATATTATCAGAACTATTTTGGTTGATGATACTATTAATTTAGAAGAATTACACTTAATTATTGCAAAATCTTTTGGTTTTGAGGGTCATGAAATGGCGTCATTTTACAGAGCAGATGAAGATTGGAATCAAGGTGAAGAAATTCCATTATTCAACATGGCTGAAGCTGGTGAAGATATATCAATGGAAAGTTGTATCCTTAATGAAACTTTGCCAGATGAAAATGACAAATTAATTTATGTATATGATTTTTTAAATATGTGGACTTTTTATGTTGATGTAGTAGAAATTTCTGATGAAAAAAGGACAGATTTACCAAAAACAATTTTGACTGTTGGTGAAGTACCTAAAGAAGCTCCTGAAAAACAATTTACTGCAGATGATTTTGAGGACGATTTTGATGAATTTGGTGATGATGATATGATTGATGAAGAATTTGATAGTTTTGATGACATTGAATATCCTGAATATTAGGTTTTAAGGAAAATTCCGAAAATAATTTACAAAACTTTTTTAGTTTATTTGTGTAACAATATGATTTTTAAATCGTCCTAAATATACAACTAACTAAAAAACTACTTTTTGGAAACAATATTATCAATCAAAAATCTTGACAAAAAATATGGTGCTGTTCATGCTGTAAATAATCTTTCTTTTGACATCAAAAAAGGAACTGTTTACGGAATTTTAGGACCAAATGGCAGTGGAAAATCAACAACTTTAGGAATCATTTTAAACGTTGTCAACAGAACTTCTGGAGAATTTTCCTGGTTTGATGGCAAACTTTCAACCCACGAAGCATTAAAAAAAGTAGGAGCGATTATTGAGCGCCCCAACTTTTATCCCTACATGACAGCTACTCAAAATTTAGCGTTGATTTGTAAAATCAAAGGGATTTCAACCGATAAGATTGATGAAAAATTAACAACTGTCAATCTTTTTGAAAGAAAAGACAGCAAATTCAAAACTTTTTCTTTGGGAATGAAACAGCGATTGGCGATTGCATCTGCCTTGTTAAACGATCCTGAAATCTTAATTTTAGATGAACCAACAAATGGTTTAGACCCACAAGGAATTCATGAAATTCGTCAAATTATCAAAACAATTGCTGCCAATGGAACTACAATTTTATTGGCATCGCACTTATTAGACGAAGTTGAAAAAGTATGTTCTCATGTGGTTGTTATCAGAAAAGGTATAAAATTATATAGTGGACGTGTTGACGAAATGACAGCATCCAAAGGATTGTTTGAATTAAAAATTGAGAATAATACCCAAAAATTAAAGCAAATTTTAGAAAACCATGAAGATATTGAACGAGTTTCTCAAGATCATGAAACGATTATTGCGACTCTAAAAAATGATATTTCTGCTGCTGAAATCAATCAATATTTATTTGAAAATGGACTTGTTTTATCGCATTTAGTGAAACGCAAACCAAGTTTAGAACAACAATTTTTAGACTTAACAAACAACAATTAATTTCCAAAAAAACACGACATGTTTAGACTACTTTCTATAGAATTTCATAAATTAAAATACAACAGAGCAAGCAAAGTGTTGTCTATCATTTACTTTGGATTGCTAACTTCCATAGCCTTAATTGCGGCTATTAAATTTGAGTTTGGTAGTTTTAAA
>JANQTK010000269.1:1643-2818 GCA_030731695.1 Polaribacter sp. | reverse complement strand
CTTTTTAAGATTTCTTCGATTGGAATTGGCCATAAATAATGGTTTTCAGGAAAACTTCTTTTACCTGTTCCACCCTCAAAATAGAAATATCTGTACGATTTATTTCCTGTTGATGGATTTCTAATAATTTCAACACCCACAATATCTTTAGCAAAATCAGTACCTGCATCTTTCCATCTTCTGGCATCATACCATCTATTTCCTTCGAAAGCGAGTTCTATTTTGCGTTCGTGTTTAATTTTTTTCAATACATCTCCTGAAGCATTGATTGGAGGCATATTCACACCACTTCTACCTCTGATAAAATTCACATAATTCACAGCAACTCCAGTGTTTCCCAAATGAAATTGTGCTTCTGCGTAGGTTAAATAAAATTCGGATAATCTCATATAAATCCAAGGTTGATCACTGCCAACATTTGTTTCAACTGACCAAGTTTCATCCAACGATTTTCTAATTCCATAGCCTAATCTGCTGCCATTCCACCAAGCATCCACATCCGGATTTCTACTGTCTTTTCCTCCCCACCAGAATTCTAAATTTCTGTCTTTGAATGGAGCGCCATCAAAAAGAACGGAATAACGCATTCTTGGATCTCTGTTTTCGTAAGGTCTTGAAGGATTGAATACGTTTCTGGCATTTGGATTGATGATTTGGATTAAATTATTGGGATTTCCAGCATAGCCTAAAACAGGAATTTCGCCAGTAATCGTTTCATATTGATCCACAAATTCTTGTCTTGGATTTTCGCTAATCCAGCCCAAATCGCCATTTGGAAAACGCCATTCATCAATTCGATGACCACCAGTATAATGGTAATAAAAGTCAGAAAATACATCTACAACCACAGGCCCATATTGTGCTAAAAATTGTTTGAAGAAAATAACTTCTGAATCCATTGGATTTAGAAATAATCCTTTGTAATTCGATGATAAACTGTATTGATTTAAATTGAATAATTGTTCGCAAGCATCTGAAACCAATTGCCATTTGGTATTGTCATTTGCAGTGTTGAACAAGGGACTTGCATCAAACATCAATGCGCGAATTTTTAGCCCAATAGCTGCGCCTTTAGTAATTCTTCCAAACGAGTCTCCCAAAGCATCTGAACGATTTGGCAAATCTGCAATGGCTAAATCGAGTTCTTTTACAATAAAGGCAACACATTCTTCAAA
>JANQTK010000269.1:0-1543 GCA_030731695.1 Polaribacter sp. | reverse complement strand
ACATAGAGTTCAATCAGATTCAAATCTTTCCAAACACTTGCCTCTGAAATTGCGTCTTGAGGTTGTAAATCTAAAAAGTCGTCATCACAAGAAATGGAGGTAATTGCAATGAAAAGTAAACTATAGAAAATATTTTTTTTAAACATATATGTCACAATTAAAATGTTAAACTAATGCCTGTTGATAAAAGTCTTTGTTGTGGATAAAACCAACCTGTAGAAGAGGTGCTTTCTGGATCATTGATACCTACATTATCATAAATCATAAATAAATTATGTCCTGATAAGAAAAGTCTGAAACTGTCCAATCCCACTTTTTTTAATAAATTTTCTCTGAAAGAGTAGGAGAGTTCAATGTTTTTTACTCTTAAAAAATCGTTGTTTTTTACCCAAACTGTAGAGACTTCTCTAAAACTACTGCTGCCTAAATCGTATGCAGCTGGATAGCTTGCATTGGGCGTCAACCTTTCTGAACGCCATCTGTTTTCATAAAAATAAGATTGCTGATTCAAATCGAAAGGACGATAAATGGTTTGTGCTTGTGCTTGTCCTTGAAACAAAACGCTTAGCGATAAATTGTTCCATTCCAATCCCAAATTGATACCATAAACAATTTTTGGAGTGGGTGAATTTTCGAGAATAATTTGGTCATCTTGATTGATAATTCCGTCATTATTTTGATCAACGAATTTTACATCACCAGGTTTTGCATCCGGAAAATGAACAGAATTATCAATTTCTTCTTGATTTTGATAAATGCCATTTGATTGGTAAACTAACAGAAAATCGATTGGTTTTCCAGTTCTGCGTTGCCAATCTGGAACGCTTGCTGGTTCATCAATAAAACGGATTTGACTTTTTGCGTAGGTAAATTGTCCTCCAATGGTGTATTTGATTTTTTTGAAATTGCTTTTGTGCATCAATTGCAATTCAAAACCTTTGTTGTTTACTTTTCCAATATTTTCATCAGGAAGATTCAATCCTGAATATACTGGAATTGATGCATTTCTTGGCGCTAAAATATCGGATCTATTTTCATAAAAAATATCTAAACTTCCAGTTAATAGATTATTTTTTAGGGTAAAATCAATTCCAAAATTTAATTTTTCAGAAGTTTCCCAAGTTATTCCTGGATTTGGGGTTGTGCTTGGCGTGAGTCCAACTTGTCTTACAGGATTTTCACCAAAAATATATGAGTTTTCAATCAAATTATACAATTGAAAAAACTGAAAATTCGCCACTCTATCATTTCCTAAAAGTCCCCATGAAGCTCTTACTTTCAATTCGTTGATTACATCACTTTTAAAGAAATCTTCTTTAGAAATCCTCCAACCTAAAAGTGCTGCAGGGAAAAATCCATACCTGTTTCCTTTGGCAAAATTGGCAGAGCCATCATATCTTAGTGTAACATCTAAAAGATATTTATCATCAAAGGAATAGTTGAATTTTCCGAAATAATTTCGTCTTGCAGCTTCATATCCTTGTCCACCATTTTCTTTGTTTTCTTCTCCACCACTAAATAAATAGGGAATATCTTCAGAAAC
>JANQTK010000268.1 GCA_030731695.1 Polaribacter sp. | reverse complement strand
TAACCATAAAACTCTAAATTTCTGATTTCGGTTTTAAACAATTCTTGATCAATTGTATTTGTAGTTTCGTATTTCGCTAACAATTTTGCAAACTCCAATTCAGCTTCTCTAAAATAGGTTTCATTAACCCAAAGCGTGTCATCAGCATCAAAAGCAATAACTTTTATATTGTTAGGCATTTTTTAAAAATTGAATGGCTTTTTGTAAATCTTCAGGAGTATCAATTCCAATACTTTCCACATTGGTTTCAATCATTTTTATTTTCTTTCCAACTTCCAAATATCTATTCGCTTCAATTTTTTCAGCAGCTTCTAAAGGTGTCATTTCTCTTTTATAAAAATCAAGCAAAGCCTCTTTTCTGAAGGCATAAACACCTTTGTGTTTGTAATATTTCACGTCAATTTCTTGGTCTCTGTGAAAAGGAATTACGCTTCTAGAAAAATACATGGCAAATCCGAAATTATCAGTAATCACCTTTACATTATTTGGATTTTCAATATCTTCTTTGTTCTTCATTTGCACTTTTAAAGAAGCCAAATCAATCACATTTTGAGTATCCTTTTTAAAAGTTTCAATCAATTTTGATAAAGAAACTGCATCAATAAAAGGCTCATCCCCTTGAACATTGATGACAATATCTGCCTCCATAAATTCCACTGCTTCCGCAATTCTATCTGAACCACATTCGTGTTCTTTTTTGCTCATAATTACATTTCCTCCCACAGTTTGAATTGCTTTTGCAATTACCTCTGAATCAGAAACCACATACACATCTTCGAACAAATTGGTTTGCAAAGCAGCCTCATATGTTCTTACAATTACTGGTTTTCCTCCTAAATCTTTCATCAATTTTCCTGGAAAACGAGTAGCACTGTAACGTGCAGGAATCATGGCAATGACTTTCATAAGTGTATTATTTGATATAAACTTCTAGTAATTCTGATTGATTTTCCGAAATAATTTCTAAATTTTTTATGGATGCTGGAATCAAAATTGTTTCACCCATAGCAAGTGTTTCTGTTTGATTTTGATAATAAAAAGTAGCAGCACCTTCCACACACATATAAATCACAAAACTATCTTTATCAGTATGATTTATTGAAATTTTTCCTTGTAACGGAATTACATTCGTGGTAAAATAAGGACAAGAAACAATTTCTGATGCTGTATTTTGATGTTTTGAATAACTTGTTTTATAAGATTCCTTTGCTGAATAATCAATCGCATCAATGGCTTCTTCTGTGTGTAAATCTCTAAAAGTGCCATCAGGATTTGCACGATCCCAATCATAAATTCGGTAAGTAATATCCGAAGTTTGCTGAATTTCTGCCAACATCACTCCTGCTCCAATGGCATGCACTCTTCCTGTTGGAATAAAATACACATCGCCTTTTTGCACCTCATCAATATTTAAAATAGCTGTCAAGGTTTTGTTTTCTAAATGATGTATATATTCTTTTGGAGTAACTTCTTTTTGAAAACCAACAATTAAATTGGCCTTTTCATCTGCTTGCATTACATACCACATTTCAGTTTTTCCGAATGAATTGTGGCGTTTTTTTGCCAAATCATCATGAGGATGTAACTGAATACTTAATGCTTCTTTTGCATCAATATATTTGATTAAAAGCGGGAATTTTTCACCAAAATGATTGTAAATTTTAGTTCCAACCAAATCGCTTTTATATTCAGCAATCAATTCTTTTAAGTTTTTTCCTTTTAAAGAACCATTTGCAACTACTGATGTGTCTCCTTCAACATCCGATATTTCCCAACTTTCTCCAACATCTGTTCTGTCAGAATTTTTATGTAAAAGTGTTGCTAACTTTTCTCCTCCCCATATTTTATCCTTTAAAATAGGTGTAAACTTTAGAAGTTGTAAATCTTTCATATTTTTTGTTTTTTCATCACAAATTTACAATTAATAAAAGATATAGTAAATACTTAAAAAATAATTAACTTTGGAAAAATAACTTGCTAAAAATCAACTAATACCATTTTTTAGAGAAGTTATCTTTATAAAAACGAAAACAACAACTAACTAAAACAGATTATTATGGGATTTTTTTGGGATTTAATGCAACAAAACGAAATTCAAGAACAAGGAGAAAAGGCTAAAAACTTAGAAGAAAAAGTAGCAATTTTAGAAAAAAAGCTAGAAAAAACAAACCAAACACTTCAAAAAACACTAGCAGCACTTGAAAACTATTTAGGAAAAGACATTGATGGAGATGGAAAAATGGGTTCATAAAAAATTTATCTATGATCTATTTTTTAAGAAAAATCCGTCAAAAACTTCTTGTAGAAAATAAAACTAGCAAGTATTTTAAATACGCGATTGGCGAAATTGTATTGGTTGTAATTGGTATTTTGATCGCTTTGCAAATTAATAATTGGAATGAAAATCAAAAGAAAAACAGAATAAAACAAACCTATATAAAAAATTTGATTACTGATTTTACCAATGATACCATTCAATTAAATGAAAATTTGAGAATAAATTTTGAATATAAACAAAATATAGATTCTACTTTAAATTTTATAAATAACTCAACCCCTAATATTGATACCATATATAATTACATTAAAAAATCGACCAATAGTGGTTTACGAGTTATTAATAATTACAATGACAATACTTTTGGTATTTTAATTTCTAGTGGAAATATCGATTTGTTTTCAAATAACCTTACAAATGAATTGATGGAATTAAATCGCCTTCAAAAATCGGAAAAATCAGTTTCTGACGGAAATAAAAATTATTTTTTTGAGACCCTAAATACATATCAATCAAAATATTATTTACCAAATCAAATTAACAACCGTTTTTTAG
>JANQTK010000267.1 GCA_030731695.1 Polaribacter sp. | reverse complement strand
ACTAGACCTTTGATTTTGCAGAAGCAAAATTATGTTTCGATAATGACGGATTTTTCTGAAAAATTTAATCATTGTTTAGTGATAAACGGTTGTTATTAGTGTCTTGACTCTAGTTCTTTGGTAATGGTTGTTTTAAGTTTGTTTGCGGCTATTAAAATGCGCTTAAAAACTACTCTTCTGTAGCGATTACTTAAATTTTGATTTGAAAATAAGTAGTTTTCTAGGGATAAATAAGTTGCAGATTTTGGATTGTTTATCCAACTGGTATCTATTAATTTTAAATCAATTCGTGGCTTTTTAATCTGTCTTATCAATAGTTTTACGGGATGCATTGCTGGGTCTTGCTCCAACAATATACTTTGTTGGCTATTGACACTTCTAATGTACTCTCTATGTGCTTCAACTAAAAGGTAATATTTATTGATTTCTTTCTGTAACTCTTTATTCTTCATCGAATACATACTGCCAGAATTAATCATTTCGTTGTAAGTGTTTTTATTTATGTATAATTCATTCCAAAGTGCTATTGTTAAAACAAATACCGAATCAATGTCTTTAATCGTTTTAGCATTATAGAATAGGTCTATTCCTTGTTCTGAATTAATTTCCTTTATGGCGTACATAGAGTCTTGACGTTTTAGACCCAAAATATCAGCTTCGATATCATTTTTTATATTTATCAATAAAGCGACTTCTTTTTTAGAAATATTGCTATTTTCATTCCAATTATTAATTTGGAGTGCAATTAAAATTCCAATAACCACTAATACAATTTCGCCAATGGCATATTTAAAATATTTTGAAGTTTTTCCCGTTTCAATGAGATTTAGTCTGATTTTTCTAAAGAATTTAATCATAAGTAGATATTTTTTTTTCTAGATATAGTAAAATTTTATGCTGTATTTCATAAAGAGCTGTAGATCGTTTTACAAGAAAGCCTGCATTCAGGGCTTTTAAATGGACGTAATTTTCAAAAACAGCACTCGATAAAATTGTCCTTTGGTCTTTATCAAAAGCGCTTTTTTTGGATGCAATTAACTCGTTTTTGTAGTTTTTAGCTTGATAATTTTCAGTTATAAAAGAACTTTGGGATGATAGATTATCATAGATTAATTTAATGCTATACTTATAATAATCGTAATTCAATTTCCAATCGTTTACCAAAGCTTTAAGCTCATCGTCAACTAAATCTAATTTTTCCGAAGATGATATTGCAGTTGAGGCATTAAATTCTGGAATGTATATCATGGAAAACATGAGTGAATCCAGTTTGTTTTCTTCAATTTCTTCAGGATTTGGTTTTATTAAATCAGATAATTCGTCAACACTCGCCTTTACAAATTTATGTTGTTCTATTTTAGTTTGTAATTCGTTTTGGTTTCTTGAAAATTCATCTTGCAATAGTAAAAGTACTTTATGTGTTTCTTTCTTTAATTTTTGGTTTTCATTCCAGTTATTAATTTGGAGTGCAATTAAAATACCAATAACCACCAATACAATTTCACCAATAGCATATTTAAAGTATTTGGATGTTTTGTTTTCCATAAGTAGGTTTTGGCGGATTTTACGAAAGAATTTTATCATAATTTACACGATTAATCAATTTTTTTTAAAGTCAATTTCACCATTTCTGGTACTTGAAAAACCAATGATTTTGTCTGCTTCTTTTTTGAAATATACATCTGTATAATAGTTTTTAATAAAAAACCTATTTTCTTCTAAAGGTAAAAGTTCTAATGCTCCATTGCTGTTATATTGAAAAGTAAGCTGCTGATTATTTTGGTCGTAACGAATCTCAACAACATCATTTTCTTCTGATTTATAGGTGCCAACATAGTTTAACATGATCTCTTTTGAGAGTTTAATTTCTTTATATTCCTCTTCAGTAGGAAATTCTGGTAAAGGCTCTAAATCAGGATTTTTGCTTTTTAATTCCTCGTAAATCGCTTCTAGCAGTTGTTGCGTTTGTTTTTTAAATCGTACTAATCTTCTAAGGGAATATTTTTTATTACTTAAATCATTTAATACTAAGTTTCGGCCTTGTGTTGACATAATAAAATCAACTTTATGCCTCGTGTTTTCTTTATTAAATTCTTCTTTTGATTGGTTATAGAGTGCAGGAAATTCAAATTCGGTGGTGTTAGAAAAGCGATCACTTAAGTCAATATCATTTTGTTGAAATTGAAAAAAATCAAGATATTTTTTCAATTCTTCAAAAACGTAGGCCATGGCTAGTTTTAAGCTCACAACTTCTGCATTATAATAATCACTTATTTGTGTATTTAATTTTTCGTTAGCAGACAACGCTGTTAAACCCAAATTATTCATTTTATTAAATGTTAATTCGCTAATTTTAAAATCAAGATTTTCTGGTGACAAAATCATGTTGATACTATCTAAAGGCAAGGAAGCGATGTTTTTCGTTTTTAAGGCCGCTTCCTGATTTTTTAAACTAAATTGTAGTCTTTTAATATGACCATCGATCATAAAAAAATCCTTTTGAACTTCATACTTCATTTCTTTTAGGTATTGATAACCTAAATCGCTTTTTTCTTTATTTTCCTTATGGGTATTGAGCTGCAAGGCAATCAAAATACCAATCACTACCAGGATAATTTCACCAATAGCGTATTTAATATACTTGGAAGTTTTGCCTTCGTTGAGAAGGTTTTGACGGATTTTTCGGAATAGTTTTATCATAATTATTTTCCACGAAAGTGATTTTTTTTTAGCTAGTTTAGTATTAAATTGAGATTGCTATGCATTTTTTTATTGCTTTAATTGTTCATCAATTTTTGAAATAATGGTTGTGGCTTTTTGCTTCATATCTTGTA
>JANQTK010000266.1 GCA_030731695.1 Polaribacter sp. | reverse complement strand
ATGGATGAAAATGCTTTTTTGAGTGGGATTATTGAGAGTGTCAATTAATAATTTTTAACAGCTTTATTCAGCTTTTCTAAAATTCTGTTACGTAATTTATTAGGTTTAATAACTTCTATAGACTCTCCAAAACCTAGAATCATTCTTTCTAGTTCATAATTTATTTTAACAAAAATATTAAAGATAACTCCATTTTCTGTATGTTTTATGATTCTTTGAGAACGATGAAAAGGTTTTGTTATAACATAAGGAGCATTTTTTTTATCAACCCAAAACTCAATTCTTTCTGCTCTAGCTCTTGAAACAGTGACACCAATTACATCTTTATAAAATGTATCTCCATCAATATTCATATCTATGTACTCTATTTCTTTTTGAATTGTAATTTTTGACATTCTATCAAGAGCTAAGGTCACATATTTTTGATTATTACCACACAATAAAAACCATCTGTTATTAAATTCTTTTAATATCTGTGGATGTAAAATCATATCATTAGGCTGATGAGCACTAAAAGATTGATAGGTTATTTTAACAGCTTTTTTTTGTTGAATAGCATTGTAAATAGGATCAATAAATTCTAAACCTTTTAATTTTTCGTTTTTATCTAAATGAATGATCGATTTATTTTTTTTCTGAGATGAATAAACAGAATCTTCTAGCCTTTGTAAAACCCCATTCATTTCTTTAAACAAAGAAAAATCTTTAAACTCGCGTAGTAATTGAATTGCTTCGTTCATCACTCTAACATCGTTTTCAGTTACTGGAATATTCATAATACTATATTCATTGTCAACATATTTATAAAAGCGCCTTTCATAAACTTCAATAGGTGCGTTATAACCTAATTTATCACTTCTCATTAGTTGAATATCGAGTTGGATTGTACGTTTACTAACATTAACATCTTTACCTTCATATTCATACAGAGCATCAGAACAGGCCTCAATTAAATCATCTAAAGTCCATTTTTTATATTTGTTTCGTAAACAATAATCAATTGTTTTATATCTTATAAGAGCGTTTTTATTAGAAGCCATTTTAATTATTTTTAATAAAAATAATAATTAATTTTTGCTGCGCAAATACATTGCGTAATTATATGAGATTTTTGTGTTGGAATTATAAGAAAGATTAATTCTTTTAACAGTAATCGCTCCATGAAACAAGGAGTTCATGGAGCTTAAATAAAAAAATATGGAAAATGAATTTAAATTATCAGGAAAAGAAATTATTGATTTAGGGTTTAAACCAGGAAAATGGTTTCCTGAAGCAATTGATCATATCAATAAAAATCAATTATCTAAAGAAGAAATCATAACTTATTTAGAAAAATTTAAAGTTGAAACAATTGATTTGTTAGAAAACCCAGTTGATTTTAAATTTAATATAAAAGCAGAAAATGAATTGGAAGAAATCAATGTAAAAACAGTGGTTACAACTATGAAAATATTGATGAAAACACCAACTTTAGTTGATGGAGCTATTATGCCAGATGCATGTCCTACAGGTCCTGAAGGAACAATTCCTGTTGGTGGAGTTGTTGTTGCCAAAAACGCCATTCATCCGGGTATGCATAGTGCAGATATTTGTTGTTCTGTTATGTTAACAGATTTTGGAAAAGCAAACCCTAAAGATGTTTTAGATACAGCACATTCTATTACTCATTTTGGACCTGGAGGAAGAGAAAGAAATTCTCAATTTCGACTTCCTTTAGATTTGTTGGCAGAAATTGAAGCTAATACTTTTTTAAATAATGAAAAATGTATTTCTGCGGCCAGAAGTCATTTAGGAACTCAAGGAGATGGGAATCATTTTTTATTTGTTGGAAAATCAAAAAAAACAGGCAATACAATGTTAATTACACATCATGGAAGTAGAGGTTTTGGTGCTAATTTATATGGAAAAGGAATGAAAATTGCTGAACAATTTAGACAAGAATTATCTCCAAATACATTAAAACAGAATGCTTGGATTCCATTTAAAACAGAAGAAGGAAAAGCATACTGGGAAGCCTTACAAATTGTAAGAAAATGGACAAAGAAAAACCATGAAGTTTTACACGATGCTACTTTAGAAAAGTTAGGATTAGAAAAGGAAAACCGTTTTTGGAATGAGCATAATTTTGTTTTTAAGGATGGTGATTTGTTTTACCACGCTAAGGGAGCAACTCCATTAGATGATAAATTTATGCCAGATATTACAGGTCCAAGATTAATACCTTTAAATATGTCTGAACCAGTTTTAATTGTTGAAGGAAAAACTACTAAAAATAATTTAGGTTTTGCTCCACATGGAGCAGGCAGAAATAAAAGTAGAACACAACATAGAAAAAGTAAAATAGGAACCAATCAAGAAATTTTTGAAATAGAAACGAAAGGATTAGATATTCGTTTTTTTTCAAAAGAAATAGATATTACAGAGCTACCATCTGCTTACAAAAATGCAGAAACAGTAAGGAACCAAATGGAAGAATTTGGTTTAGGAGAGGTAATTGATGAAGTATTACCATATGGTTGTATTATGGCTGGAAATTGGCAAAAAAATGCACCTTGGAAAAATAAAAGAAGACAAGATAGATAATCAGATATAAATTTTTAATTTAAGGAATTATTTTGACCAAAAAACCACGCAATTTGCGTGGTTTCTTTGATTATATAAACGAAACTAATTACAAATCAAAACCAATATTTACTTTCAGTTTTTGTGCAATTAATTTTGTAATTCTCTTTTTAACTTCTGGGATTTTTACGCTGTCTAAAACCGTATTTGCAAAGGCATACATCAATAATGCTTTTCCTTCTTTTTTCGGAATTCCACGTTGTTGCATGTAAAATAATGCATCAT
>JANQTK010000265.1 GCA_030731695.1 Polaribacter sp. | reverse complement strand
GTAAAGACCTGAAAAAGCAAGTAAATTTGTATATTGATTTGATTCAGAATTTACCAGTTAGAAAATAAAATCCCTCTAACTCCCCAAAAGGGAGAATTTGGTGGGTAGTAAAAATTCCCAACTCATTTGTGTTAAAATTCATGACTCTACTGATTTGGAATCTTTGGCATACAATCAGTATACTTGACAGTCAATTCTTTGACTTTGTTTTTAATACTAAAAAGTATTTCAAAACAAAAAATAAATCCTATATTTGCACCCTCAATGAAAAGAGTTCATTGAATACATAAAAATCATTTAAATAATATTGGCATGTACTTAACAAAAGAAGTAAAAGAAAACATCTTCGAAAAACACGGTAAAGGAAAAAACGATACTGGAACAGCAGAAGGTCAAATTGCGTTGTTTACGCACAGAATCAACCATTTAACTGGACACTTAAAAATAAATCGTAAAGATTACAATACAGAGCGTTCGTTAGTAATGATGGTAGGTAAACGTAGAAGTTTATTAGATTATCTAAAGAAAAAAGATATCGAAAGATACCGTGCAATTATCAAAGAATTAAACATTAGAAAATAATGTTCCTAAAAAGAGGCACAGTTTCTGTGCCTCTTTTTTTATTAAAAAAACACTTCCTCTATCACTTCAATCTGTTTTTTTCAATACCTTAGAGCTTTTAAAATAAAACAGTATAAATAGTATAAAAAAACTTCAAAAATAGTAACAGCATTTTTGATTTTCCATTGCAAACAACAACACAACACAACAACAAACAAATTAAAAAAATTTATTAGTAAACATTTATGATTCCAAAAGTATTTAGAGAGGTCATTGACCTTGGAGATGGAAGAACCATCTCATTAGAAACCGGTAAATTAGCGAAACAAGCGCACGGTTCAGTTGTTGTTCAATCAGGAAAATGTATGTTGTTATGTACAGTAGTATCAAATTACCAACAATCTGCTGTTGATTTTTTACCATTAACGGTAGATTATCGTGAAAAATTTGCAGCTGCAGGTCGTTATCCAGGTGGTTTTTTCAAAAGAGAAGCGCGTCCAAGTGATGGCGAAGTATTAACTATGCGTTTGGTGGATCGTGTATTGCGTCCATTATTCCCAAAAGATTACCATGCAGAAACTCAGGTAATGATTCAAATGATGTCTCATGATGATGATGTGATGCCAGATGCTTTGGCTGGTTTGGCTGCTTCTGCTGCTATCCAACTATCTGATGTTCCGTTTGAAACTCCTATATCTGAAGTACGTGTAGGTCGTATCAATGGTGAATTTATCATCAATCCTTCATTTGCACAATTAGCTGTTTCGGATATTGATATGGTTATTGGCGCAAGTGCTGATTCTGTAATGATGGTTGAAGGTGAAATGTCTGAAATTTCTGAAGAAGAAATGGCAGATGCAATTAAGTTTGCTCACGAAGCAATTAAAGTACAATGTGCTGCTCAAGTTGCTTTGGCAAACGCTTTTGGTAAAAAAGAAACGCGTGAATACGAAGTAGAAAGAGAAGATGAGGCATTGGCTAAAAAAGTACACGACTTAACCTATGATAAAGTATACGCCGTTGCTAGAAAAGCATCAGCAAAACACGAACGTAGTGCAGCTTTTGATGAAATTAAACAAGAAGTAAAAGCAAGTTTTACTGAAGAAGAATTGGCTGATTATGGCGATTTAGTGTCTAAATATTTCTACAAAGCAGAAAAAACTGCCATCAGAGACTTAACCTTAAATGAAGGATTGCGTTTAGATGGTCGTAAAACTACCGATATCAGACCAATTTGGTGTGAGGTAGATTATTTACCTTCTACACACGGTTCATCTATCTTTACTCGTGGAGAAACTCAGGCGTTGGCTACAGTAACTTTAGGAACTTCAAGAGAAGCAAATCAAATTGATATGCCGTCGTTTGAAGGTGAAGAAAAGTTTTATTTACACTACAACTTCCCTCCTTTTTCAACAGGTGAAGCACGTCCTTTAAGAGGAACGTCTCGTAGAGAAGTTGGTCATGGTAACTTGGCACAAAGAGCTTTAAAAAGAATGATTCCGGCTGAATGTCCGTATACAGTAAGAATTGTATCTGAAGTATTAGAATCAAATGGTTCGTCTTCTATGGCAACTGTTTGTGCTGGAACAATGGCATTGATGGATGCAGGAATTCAAATGGTAAAACCAGTATCTGGTATTGCTATGGGATTGATTTCTGATGGTGATCGTTATGCAGTATTGTCTGATATTTTAGGGGACGAAGATCATTTAGGTGATATGGACTTTAAAGTAACTGGAACTGCTGACGGAATTACGGCTTGTCAAATGGATATTAAAATCAAAGGATTGAGTTACGAGATTTTAGTAAATGCCTTAAAACAAGCTCGTGAAGGAAGGTTGCATATCTTAGGAAAATTAACCGAAACCATTGCACAACCAAATGCTGAGGTAAAAGCACATGCTCCAAAAATCATTACGAGAACAATTCCAAATAGTTTGATTGGCGCATTTATTGGTCCAGGTGGAAAACACATCCAAGAATTGCAAAAAGAAACTTCAACGACTATTGTTATCAATGAAGATCCAACAACTGGAGAGGGAATTATCGAAATTTTAGGAACCAAACCAGAAGGAGTTGAAGCGGTATTGAGACGTTTAGAATCAATGCTATTCAAACCAGAAGTTGGCAATGTGTATGAAGTGAAAGTAATTAAAATGCTTGACTTTGGTGCTGTTGTTGAATATACAGAAGCCCCAGGAAATGAGGTATTATTACATGTTAGCGAATTGGCTTGGGAACGCACAGAAAATGTTACTGATGTTGTAAACATGGGCGATGTTTTTGAAGTAAAATACTTCGGAATTGATCCCAAAACTCGCAAAGAGAAAGTATCAAGAAAAGCGATTTTACCAAAACCAGAAGGTTATGTAGCAAGACCACCAAGAGACAACAACGATCGTCCAAGAGACAACAACCGTGACAATCGCGGTCGTGACAATCGTGGACGTGACTCACGTGATGATCGCAAACCAAGAGAGCCAAGAAGAGACTAATCTTTAACGCTTATATATATTTTAAAAAGACTGTTTGTACAAACAGTCTTTTTTTTTGTTCACTACTTTTTAATATCCAAATGATAAGCAGTTCATAATCAATAAAATACTATTGTAAAACTTCCTTTTACCATAAAATACTGTTTTCCCCACATTTGTCACTGACAGCGTGTCACCAAATCAAAGGTTTCATTTTTCGATATGATAACTGTAGTACACATCTACTTTCAAGTTCGTAACGAAACTCCGTATTTGGTTGTAATCTCCTAATTCCTGAAATTTCTTTATTTTTTTGGCACTATCGCACAGTCCTTGCAGCAATATGAGTGTATATTAAAACAATAGATCAAATGAAACTATTAGTAATTGGCGCAGGAAACATGGGACTCACCTACGCCGAAAGTATGTCCAAATCAACCTTATTAGGGAGTAAAAGACTTCAAATTTACGATACTGATCCCAACAAGATTGCTACGCTAAAAAAAGAAAACCATTTTGAAGTTTTCACCGATTTGAAAGATTGTTTGCCTAAAGCAGACATTGTTTTTATCGCTGTAAAACCCTATCACAGTGACGCTCTTTTTGAAAACATGAAGCCACACATACATCAAGAGCACATGGTGGTTTCTTTGATGGCGGGTGTTAGCATTCAAACCATTCAAGACAGTTTGGGTATCAAAAAAGTAGTTCGAACCATGCCTAATTTACCCGCAAAAGTGGGCAAAGGAGTTACTTCTTACACAGCATCTAAAGAAGTTTCAAGGGTGGAATTGATGAGTGTTCGTTATTTTTTAGACACCACTGGTACTTCCATTCATGTTTCAAACGAAAACTTTATTGATGCCTCTACAGGAATTTCAGGAAGTGGCCCTGCATATATCTTTTATTTTATGCAATCCATGTTAGAAGCTGCTCAAAAAATGGGCTTCTCTGAATACGACTCTAAAGTTTTGGTAAGCAATACTTTTGAAGGTGCTATAGAATTATTTACACAATCGGATTTGTCTCCAGAAAGTTGGATCAGTTTAGTGGCCTCAAAAGGAGGTACTACGCAAGCAGCCATCGATTCTATGGACGATAATAATGTAAAACAACTCATACAAGATGCAGCCTATGCTGCCTTTGATAGGGCTGTAGAACTTGGAAAAAAATCATAATCATGGAAGAAAACATCAAACGAATCGTAGTAAAAGTGGGAACCAATGTATTGACCAACAAGGACAATAGAATTCAAGGACCTATTTTAAGAGAATTGGTAAGACAAATAGCCGTATTGTACGAACGAGATATCCAAGTAATTTTAGTTTCATCGGGCTCTGCCATTGCTGGAATTGAAATCTTAGGTGCTACTAAAATAAAAGACAAATCGCAAAGAAGACAGGTATATTCTTCCGTTGGTCAACCCCGAATCATGCGTCGTTACTATAGTCTTTTTCAAGATTTCGGAATGCGATGTGGGCAAGTATTGACTACCAAACGAGATTTTGACCCAGGTAAGTATCGCGAAAACATGATCAACTGTTATGAAGGATTGCTTTCGGAAGGTGTGATTCCTATAGCCAATGAAGACGATACTGTTTCCTTAACCACCTCTATGTTTTCTGATAATGATGAATTGGCAAGTTTGATTGCTGAGTTACTAGACGCAGATTGCCTACTCATTTTATCAGATACAGATGGCTTGTTTACGGGCCATCCTGATGATGAAGACTCTAAAATTATCAATGTGGTAACTGTAGATCAAAAAGTAGAACATTACGTGCAATCATCAGATAAAAAAGAAGGCGAAGGCCGAGGTGGAATGGCATCTAAATTAAAGATTGCGAAAGAAACTGCTCTGAAAAATATCCCTACTTATATCGCTAATGGTAAAAAACACAACGTAATTGTAGATATTATCGATCAAAAACAAATAGGGACAAAGTTTATTTTATAAGCCCTATTTTACAATTACCTCATCTTAAAAAACACCATATGAAACTAGTAAATAGTCAACTAAAAAATAACGTACTTGAAACAATGATGCATCTTTTAGATCGCAAAAGAGGTGCAATTATAGCAGAAAACAAAAAGGATTTAGCCGCTTTTGACCAAGAAGACAAAGCACTTTATGACCGATTGGTGGTAGATACAAAAAAAGTGGATGAAATGATCAAAGCCATCAAAGAAGTGCAAGCGCAAGAAGATCCCGTTGGCAAAGACATCTCGAATATTACGTTGGATAATGGCCTGAATATCATCAACAAAACAGCTCCGTTTGGAACCATCATGATCATTTATGAATCCAGACCCGATGTAACTATCGAAGCTGCGGTTTTGGCATTCAAAGCAAACAACAAAATTCTATTAAAAGGAGGAAAAGAAGCCTATTATAGCAACTGTATTTTAGTACAGTGTTGGCACGAGGCTTTAGAAACAAACGGACTCTCAAAAGAATGGATACGTTTGTTGCATTTAAACCGAATAGAAACTCAGTCGTTTTTAAAAAATCCGCCTGAGAAAATAGATTTAATTGTACCACGTGGTGGCGAACGTTTGATTCAGTTTGTAAAAGAACATGCTACCTGTGCCGTATTGATTAGCGGCAGAGGAAACAATTTTTTGTATGTACATGAGGATGCTGATTGGGAAAAAGCCTTGAAGGTAATTCTCAATGCAAAAACGGATAAAATTTCAGGATGCAATGCATTGGATAAAGTATTGATTCATGAACGTATTGACCAATTTCCTCAAAAGCTCAAAGCACTCAAAGCCATGCTTGATGAACATCAGGTAGCCATTTTGACTGATGAAGCTACCTCAAAAATACTGACTAATGTGCCAACAATTGCTTCAGAAGCTATATGGTATGAAGAGTTTTTGGCGATGAAAATAGTAGTGGCAAAAACGAGTGGTTTGGAGGAAGCTGTTCAAAAAATCAATCGCTATTCTGGTGGACACTCAGCAGTTATTATTACAGAAAGCAAAGACACTGCCCTAGCATTTATGCAACAAGTTGACAGTGCAGCTGTTTATCACAATGCTTCTACACGTTTTACAGATGGAGGACAAATGGGTGTTGGTGCCGAATTGGCAATCAGTACAGATAAGTTGCATCACAGAGGTCCTTTGGGATTGAAACAATTGGTTACGAACAAATATTATGTCTTTGGTGATGGGCATGTAAGGGTGTAAGTTTAGGAATATAACTGTTTCACTTCAAAACCCACACCTGCTCCCACTATTATGGAAGAACAAAAAATTGTATCTTTGGATTTCTTTCATTTAAAATTTATACAAACTAATGACCTCTTTGATTATTAAAAACTTCGACCTTGGCAAAGCGTTTGAAAAAGTAGTAGAAAAAATGTATGGTTGGGGCGAAGCTATTATTTTAAAACTTCCCAACTTTATTTTGGCAATTCTTGTTTTTATCTTCTTTTGGTATGCAGCCAAATATGTTAGCAAGTTTATTAAAAATGTAGTCCTAAAAAGAGTTTCGCAAGAGTCTATCAAAGTGATTTTAGGGCGCACCTCCTCCATCATTATTACGCTAATAGGATTCTTTTCATCCCTTGCGATTTTAGATTTAGACAAAGTACTTACCTCTGTGCTTGCAGGTGCAGGTGTGGTTGGTTTGGCAATCGGATTGGCATTGCAAGGCACTTTACACAATACTTTTTCGGGCTTTATTTTGTCGTTTTTACCCAATATTCAAATTGGAGATTGGATTGTATCTAATGGGCATGAAGGGCAAGTAATTGACATCAACTTGCGAAGTGTTACCATCAAAGAAGCTGATAACAAATTGGTAGCCATCCCAAATTCTAAAATTATTGATGCGCCTTTTAAAAATTACACTGCTACTGAGCGTTCTCGAATTACCATAAGTTGTGGCGTAGGATATGAAAGTGATTTAGCGCTTGTAAAAAAAATAACTACCCAAGCCATAGCAGGTGTTTTTCAACAAGAGCCTGATGAAGAAATCGAGTTTTTCTATACCGCTTTTGGGGATAGCTCCATCAATTATATCATTCGTTTTTGGACAGATGCCACTGCTAAAAAAGAAATTTTAGATGCACAAAGCAATGGCATTATGGCCATCAAAGCTGCTTACAATACCCATAGCATCAATATTCCGTTTCCAATTCGAACGTTGGATTTTGGTAAAAATAAGTTTCGATCCGAAACTATTACTGTGCAAAAAGTATAATTAGATTTTTATTTCAATGATCGATTTTCGTTGTTCAATGACCGATACACATGAATCGATTGACGATGGTCGGAAATCGAGAATCAAAGGACGAGAAAACGATGGTCGCTGTCTTTATTGCTGCTAATTTACGAGTTAGGTAGCTAGGGTTTATTGGCTGTAAACTCCTCTTATTTCCAAACTTTTTCTGCTGCTTTTTTGATATTTGTTTTTTATATATTTTTTTATATATATTTGCTACTTTTCACGTTCATATAAATTTTAATCAAACCCCTAACCCCACACCCCTAAAATGATTAAAAGGCATACCCCTAAATACGCTAGTATACTAGCGTATGGTAAAATTATGGTATCTATTACTGCCGTTTTTTTACTTTCTTTCAATGTATTTGCGCAGGCAAATGCAAATCCCATAACCTATTTTGAAGATTTCAATTCCCCAGGCTATCCTACAAATATCCCTGCTGGAAGTTATTGGACTTTTCACAATGAAATTTATCCAGCACAAAATTCTTGGAATCAATTAATTCCTGGAGATGGAAACGCGTATCTTACCGTAGATGCCGATATCAGTAATGATACGGATTGGATTCATCCCTTTCAAACACTCGAATTTGGCGGTGTTGCTCAAAACCATCGTTTAGAAGTCCGAATGAAAGGCGCTGTCGTTGATGGCGGTTTGGTTGGATTTCTGTTTACCTACAATCAAGAAGGTGAAATCTTTAACGAAGTAGATATTGAGGTTGTTGCAAGAGATAGTGCCGTTCCATGGCACGAAACCTTGCCTTTTAATGGTGGTTGGACAGATGCCCGTTACAATACTTGGGGCAATGCCAACGAAAACACCAACCAACCTTTTACAGGCACCATGAAACCTGTATTGAACCAAGACAATGAAAAAATATCTTTGATTGATAACGAATTTCATGTGTATACTATTGATTGGAGAGAGGATAAAATAGACTTTTTTATTGATGGTGTTTTACAAGAAACCATCACTACAAGTATTGCAAAAGGTGTTTCTGAGGTTATTATTGGATTCCGACAATTGCCTTGGGCTGGCAACTTCAATTGGAGTGGTACCCATACCTTGGTGATTGACTACCTAAAAATTGAACCTTTAGAAATCATCACCTTTGCCACCAATGATACCTATACCATGGTAGAAAACACCACGTTGTCTATGGATGTCTTAGCAAACGATTCCTCAAACACAAGCATTGTTTCTTTTGACGCTCTCAGTGCACAGGGTTTTCCGGTTTCTAGTGCAACTGCACTATTAAGCTATACCCCAGCCTCAGGTTTTATAGGACAAGATAGTTTTACCTATACCATTCAAGATGGTTTAGGTGTGCAAGTAACAGCTACTGTACAAATTACTGTAGAGGAATACGTTGCACCCCTTGGTGCGGTTGATGATACTATTACTGTTGGTATAAATAGTGCCAATACTCCTATTGATGTAACCGCCAATGATGCCTATGGCCCAAATGGTGTTCATCCTTCTCATCCTTTAACACTGCCCGGAGGTAAATTGGTGACAGCTAGCGCCAATGGTGGAGATATTGCTGTGGTAAATGGCCAAGTAAACTATACCCCAAAAACTGGATTTACCGGAGTTGATACGTTTGTGTATACCATTACCGATGGCAATGGATATGCTGATCAGGGATTGGTTACTATTACTGTTGGTGGTGCTGTGGCTGCTGAAGCTGTGAATGATGCTTTTGATGTGGTGGTTGATACAGCTACTCCTTTAAATGTGTTGGCAAATGATACTGCAGGCACAAACATTGTTTCTTTTGATGCTACAAGTACCCAAGGTTTTCCTATTACAGGCACTACTTTGTTAACATATACGCCTACTGGAGGATTTCTAGGACAAGATAGTTTTACCTATACCATCCAAGACACCAATGGAAATCAATCTACAGCTACTGTAACAATCACTGTGAAAGCAGTTGTGGTTGCTGATGATGTGCTCAATGCTGTAGATGATAGCATCACGGTTGCTGTGAATAGCTCAAGCACTTCTATTGATGTAACTGCTAATGATAATTATGGTGTGAATGGCCCTAATGCTTCTCATCCCCTCACCTTACCTGGCGGAAAATTAGTTACTGCCAGTGCCCAAGGAGGAGACATTGCTGTGGTAAATGGCCAAGTAACCTACACCCCAAAAACGGGATTTATAGGAACAGACTCGTTTGAATATACCCTTACCGATAGCAAAGGTTTTGCGGACAAAGGCATTGTAACCATCACTGTGGGTGGTGCTGTGGCTGCTGTGGCTGTAAATGATACTTTTGATGTGGTGGTGGATACTGCAACTCCATTGAATGTGTTGGCAAACGATACTGGCTCAGGATTGACAATTCTTTCGTTTGATGCCACTAGTGCGCAAGGATTTACAGTAACAGGTTCTGCTTCTTCGCTAACTTATACTCCCACTGGAGGATATTTAGGACAAGATAGTTTTACGTATAGTATAGAAGATACCAATGGAAATCAAGCTACAGCTACTGTAAGCATTACTGTAAAAGCAGCTGTGGTTTCTACGGGTGTTTTGAGTGCAGTAAATGATGCGATTACAGTATCTATCAATAGCGCAAACACGCCTATTGATGTTCTTTTGAATGATAATTATGGGGTGAATGGCCCCAATGCTACCCATCCTTTGACACTTACCAATGGAAAAATATTCCATGCAAGTAACAATGGAGGAGACATTAGCGTGGTGAATGGCAAAGTAAATTATACTCCTAAAAACGGATTTGCGGGTATTGACACTTTTACCTATACCTTAACCGATTCAAAAGGTTTTGCAGCCCAAGGCATTGTAACGGTTACTGTAGGAGGAAACATCCCAGGAGCTGCTGCGAATGATGCTTTTGACGTGGTGTTAGATACTACCACCAATTTAGATGTTTTGGCAAATGACACGGGTTCTGGATTGTATATCGTTTCTTTTGATGCTAGCAGTCTTCAAGGATTTTCGGTTACAGGTACTGCTGCTTCGCTGACGTATACCCCAACTGGCGGATTTACGGGAACAGACAGCTTTTCTTATACCATTGCTGATGCTAATGGTGATGAAACTTCGGCTATTGTTACCCTTACTGTAAAAGAAGTAGTTGCTGCGAGTGGCCCTTTGAATGCTGTAAACGATGCTATTACCATTCAACCTGGAAATTCTAATACCATTATAGATGTTCTTGCCAATGATAGTTTTGGCTTTAATGGTCCGAATCCTACCCATGCATTGACATTAACGAATGGTAAAATATTCCACGGGAGTGTTAAAGGTGGTGATATTGCCGTAGTGAATGGAAAAATCAACTATACGCCTAAAAACGGTTTTACAGGGATTGATTCTTTTGATTATACCATTACAGATAGCCGAGGTTTTGCAGATGTTGGGTATGTTACTGTAACCGTTGGTGAGGCACAATCTAAAACTACCAACAAAGATGCTTCTAGAGAAGCTAGGAGTTCAGAAAATGATGACATTTCAGAGAATAGTTTTTTAACCTTTCCAAATCCTTCTAAAGGGTATCTAAAAACAACGTTGTTGAGTACTCAAAGTACCCAAGCAACCGTATTGTTGCTAGATGTTACTGGAAAAGTAGTTTACAATAGCCCAATGACCTTGCAAAAAGGGATGAATACTTTTGAAATGAATGTTGCCCTAGCTCCTGGAATTTTACTCATGAAAGTATTGAGTACAGCTGTAAACTTTGGTACTCAAAAAATTATAATGAAATAAATTGCTAATTACTTTACCCCTAAAAGGTTTTACTGGCTTGTGCTGGTAAAACCTTTTTTTTGTTTAGGGGTTAGCGGTTTGATGGGTTCAAAGTTTTGGGTTTAAGGTTCAAGGTTGGGGGTAGTGAAAACTGTGATTGGAAACTATTAAAGTGATTGGTTTATGAGATTCGGAGAATCTTACTTTCTAGCTCCAAAAAATATCAGGGTGTATATAAAAAACAGTATCAATAAAGTAGAGAATTCCATTATTAGTTAATACATTTTCATCATGTAAATCCTCTAATATAATTCCAAGAATTGGATGGTAATAATCGTGGTTTTTGGTGTTTTCAAAACCATTATTTGTTAAAAATGTTTTCACTTTAACCAAATCCGTCAACTCATTTGCCTTTACAAATAACTGCTTTACCGCAGCATATAGAATGTTGTCTTTTAAATGAAAACCTAAAAATTGATATTGAGTATCTGAAAAAAAGTAATTATGCAATAATAAATTGAGGAAGTAATCTTCCCATGACGCATAGTAAATCGCATCATTTAACTTGACAACATACAAATTATCTTTAATGAAAACCTTTTGCTCTGCACCTTCTGCAACATAATTTCGTTCATCAATTTCGTTGTAAAATAATTGATGCTGTTGCGCAAATGCGATTAAACTCGCTGTTTCTTTTGATTTGTTTTGGTGTTTTTCTTTAGCCATTGGACTTGCTCTTTGGCTTGTTCTAAGGTGATTGGCAATTGCTTGGATAACTGCATCATGGCTAAAGCCGCTCTTTCCTGAAAGGATATTTTGTAATTCATGCTTTATGGTGCTACTGTTCATCATTTCCTTGTATCAAAATGATTCATGGAGTTACTTTTTTACAAAGATAGTAAATATTGGTTTCTGTTGTTTGTATAGTTTAGGGTTGGTGGGGTTCAAGGTTTTGGATTCAATATTCAAAGTTGAGGGTTATTAAAAACTAAGAGCAAAGAGCTAAGAATCAAGAGCTAAAAAACCATTGCTATGGGAAATCATTTCTGATGGGTAGAATTTATTTTGTACCTTAACAACTTCAAATTAAAAAAAACGAATTATGAGAAAAGTACAAGCCTATGCTGCTACAGAAGCAGGATCTAAATTAACTGCCTTTCAGTACGAATTGCCCGCCATTGGAAACGAGGAAGTGGATATCAAAGTGTCTTATTGTGGCATGTGCCATTCAGACCTTAGTATGATCAACAACGATTGGGGAATGAGTCAATTTCCATTGGTTCCTGGTCATGAAATTGTGGGTGAAGTCGCTGCTATTGGCAAAGATGTCAAAGGTTTGAAAATTGGTGACAAAGTGGGTATGGGTTGGAATTCAGCCGCTTGTATGCACTGCAACCAATGTTTGGACGGAAAACAGCATTTGTGTGGAAGTTCGGAAGCTACTATTGTAGGACGTCATGGGGGTTTTGCAGATTATGTGAGAGGTCATTGGTCGTGGGTCCTTCCCTTGCCAAAAGACTTAGACATGGCAAAAGCAGGTCCGTTATTTTGTGGGGGCATTACGGTATTTAGCCCCATTGTGTTATCCGGCGTGCAACCTACAGACAAAGTGGGTGTGATTGGTGTTGGCGGATTGGGACATATGGCGATTAAATTCTTAAAAGCGTGGGGTTGTGAGGTGACTGCCTTTAGCTCAAATCCTGCTAAAACAGCTGAGATCTTAAAAATGGGGGCACATCAAGTTGTGGATTCTTCCAATCCAGAGGCCTTGC
>JANQTK010000264.1 GCA_030731695.1 Polaribacter sp. | reverse complement strand
GAGGCTGATTTTGCTGCAAAACTTTTGAAAGATTTTGAGTGTGTTCAATTGGATGAATTATCCGAAACTGAAAAAATTTCAGCAAAATTATTACAATTTGTATTGCAAGATGACATTGATTTTTATGAGTTTGAAAGGTATTTAAATCCACTTTTATCAGATTCGGGTTTTCATAGCAGTTTAAATTATCAAATAAGACCCATCAATAATTTTTGGCAAGCAAAAGCATATCTGAATAAATTGAATGCCTTACCAACATTTGTTCATCAACATTTTGTGAATTTAAGAGAAGGGTTACAAAAAGGAGTTTCACAACCCAAAGTGATTTTTATTGGATACGAATCAACTTATAATGATCATATTGTGGATGATTATCAAAAAAGTCCTTTTTACAAACCTTTTCAAAGTTTACCATCTAGTTTAAATCAATCTCAAAAAGATTCACTTTTAACAGCTGCAAAAAAAGTCATAGAGCAAATTGTAGTGCCTGAATTTAAAAAAATAAAAGCCTTTTTTGAAAAGGAATATTTACCTAAAACAAGAACAACTTTAGGTGTTTCTGAAACGCCAAATGGCTCTACATATTATCAAAACAGAATCAATTTTTACACTACAAGTGCGCAATACACAGCAGATGATATTCATCAAATCGGGCTGAAAGAAGTGGCAAGAATCAAGACCGAAATGGAAAAAATCATTCAAGAATTGAACTTTAACGGAAGTTTTGCTGATTTTTTTCAGTTTTTAAGAACTGATCCACAGTTTTTTGCAAAAACTCCCAAAGAAATTTTGATGATTGCTAGAGATATTGCTAAAAGAGTAGATGCTGAGTTGCCGAGTTTTTTCAAAGTTTTACCAAGAAAACCATATGGAGTTGCACCTGTACCAGATGCGATTGCGCCAAAATATACAAGTGGGCGTTATATTGGCACCTCAAAAAATAGCACAGAGCCAGGCTATTATTGGGTAAATACCTATGATTTACCAAGTAGAACGTTATACACATTGCCTGCTTTAACAGTTCATGAAGCAGTTCCTGGTCATCATTTGCAAGGTAGCTTGAACAATGAATTGGGAGATTCCATTCCGCAATTTCGTCGAAATTTATACCTTTCAGCATATGGCGAAGGTTGGGGTTTGTATTCTGAATTTTTGGCTGATGAAATGGGCATATACACCACACCTTATGAACAATTTGGAAAATTGACTTACGAAATGTGGCGTGCTTGCAGATTGGTGGTGGACACAGGAATTCATGCAAAAAATTGGACTCGTGAACAAGTTGTCAAATACATGTCAGAAAATACAGCGCTTTCATTGCATGAAATCAATACCGAAACTGATAGGTATATTTCTTGGCCAGGGCAAGCCTTATCTTATAAAATGGGAGAAATTAAAATCAGAGAATTGCGAAAAAAAGCTGAAAATGAATTAGGAAATAAGTTCAATATTAGAGATTTTCATGAAGTTATTTTAGAGCAAGGCACTGTCTCTTTGGCTATTTTAGAAGAAAGAGTTCTTAATTATATACAGAAAGTTAACAATGAGTAAACATACGTTCGTGTGTATTGATGCACATACTTGCGGAAATCCTGTAAGAGTGATTAAAAGTGGAGGTCCTGATTTGGTGGGGAAAACCATGAACGAAAAACGGTTGCATTTTTTAAAAGAATTCGATTGGATTCGCAAAGGATTGATGTTTGAACCACGAGGTCATGACATGATGAGTGGTAGTATTTTATACCCTCCTCACAATCCAGAAAATGATTTTGCTATTTTATTTATTGAAACTTCTGGTTGTTTGCCTATGTGTGGTCATGGAACTATTGGAACCATAACGATTGCTATTGAAGAAGGGTTAATCACTCCCAAAATCCCTGGAAAAATAAAAATGGAAGCGCCTGCTGGTTTGGTAGAGATTGAATATTCCATGAAAAATGAAAAAGTGGAGTGGGTAAAACTACTGAATGTTAAGAGCTATTTAGCTGCTGAAAATTTAACAATTGATTGCCCTGAATTAGGAGAGCTTACTTTTGATGTTGCGTATGGAGGAAATTTTTACGCCATTGTTGATCCTCAGAAAAATTTTAGCGGAGTACAAGATTTTACGGCATCAAAAATTATTCAGTATTCACAAATTGTGAGGGAGCGAATCAATCAAAAATATCCAAATTTATTTGTGCATCCTGAAAATGAAACTATTAAAAATGTGACGCATTTGTTGTGGACAGGAACTCCAATCAACCCAACGTCACATGGTAGAAATGCTGTTTTTTATGGTGATAAAGCCATTGATAGAAGTCCTTGTGGCACAGGAACCTCTGCAAGATTGGCGCAATTACATGCCAAAGGAAAACTTAAAGTTGGTGAAGAATTTATCCACGAAAGCTTTATTGGAAGCACGTTTACAGGAGTTGTTGAAAAAGAAACCATGTTGGATGGAAAACTAGCCATTATCCCAAGTATTAAAGGTTGGGCAAAAATTTATGGGCAAAATATCATCACCATTGATACTAATGATGATCCGTATGCTTTAGGATTTCAAGTGATATAAGTTTATGAAAATAGATAAAAAAGAAATTTTAAAAAATCATTGTTATACAGAATTGGTTTATGGTAGAATCAATAAAAAATTAGAAACAAATTTTAAGGATCTAGAAATTGAGCATTTCATCAAAAAAGTTTTAGAAGAAACATCAATTGATTTTTACAAAAAAATAGGAAAGAATTTCTATATTTCAAACATAGAAAACAATATTAAAATCACAGTAAATTCTCACACTTTTAGAATTATAACAGTTGATAAAATTAAAAGGTAATTAAATTTAAATGGCAAAAAGTGTAATTATTATTGGTGGTGGAATTATAGGTTT
>JANQTK010000263.1 GCA_030731695.1 Polaribacter sp. | reverse complement strand
AAATTGGAAGCACCATCAAAGTTGATTTTAAATACACAGTTGCTGCTAACGGATATATTTTTTGTGGAGTCAATCTACTAAACGATTGGACTTACGTTAGCTATGTTGGAGGTGGAGAATTAAGTCCTGCTCCAGCAGGAACAGACGTTACTGGATCTATAACTTTTACAATTCCTGAAGGCACAACTCCTTCTTCAAGTTTGACAGGAGCTTTGAATTATAAAATTAACATCGAATTAAAAACAAGCACTTTTGATTGGTTGGCAGGTGCATATCCAGCAACACCAATTAATCTTACTGCTGCTGCTTTGAGTGTAGATGATATTTCAAAAAATTTACAAAATGTGTCTATTTTTCCTAATCCTACAAGGGATGTTATTCAATTAAAAGGAATTGAAAATAGCGCAATTTCTCAAGTTTCTATTGTAAATGTTTTGGGTAAAAAAGTGTATGCTTCCTCAAAAATTTCGAATTCTAAAATTGATATTTCTCAATTAAATTCAGGAATTTATATTCTTACAGTGACTTCAGAAAATAATCAAAAGAGAATGAAATTCATTAAAAATTAATAACTAACCAAAATTTAAAATTACGAACAATGATAAAGAAACTATTTTTAGCAATAATTTGCTTAACAATTTCATACTCAAGTTATTCCCAATCAATAACATTTGAATCTCCAACTTTAACACAAGCGTTAATTGGGAATGTTGTAAAAATCGACTATAAATATACCTATGCTTCACCTGGTAATATTTATTGTGGAATTAATTTATTGAATGATTGGACTTATGTGAGTTTTTTAGGAGGTGCAGGAACTCCAGTTGCAGCAGGTACAGATGTTACAGGCTCATTATACATTACAATTCCTGATTCAACAACACTTACTGCTGATTTGACAGGGCTACATAATTACAAAATAAATATTGAATTGCAAAATAGTTCTTTTGGTTGGGTAGCAGGTTCTTATCCTTCAGCTCAGATTAATATGACAAAAACTACTGATTGGACAGGAGCAATTGATAATGATTGGTCAAAAATGGGAAATTGGAGTGTAGATGTTCCAAATAGATTATCTACAGTTAGCATTCCTGCATCTAAAGATGTTGCAATTTATGCTTCAGTTGGAGCAAATGTTGACAATTTAACGATTGATCCTACAAGTACATTTACAATTTATGGAGGAGGTTCTTTATTGCCAACAAATACAGTCACAGGAAATATAATGTATAATGTATATGTACCTGATACAAATTGGCATTTGGTGGCAAGTCCATTAATTGGGGCGCAATATGACAACACTTGGGTTACCAATAATGATATTGCATCAGGTTCAATTTCTGCATCTAACAAAGGAATTTCTCTATATAATAACAATGCACCAAACCCTACAACTGGTCAATGGAGTTATTTTCAAGGCGGAACATCAGAAACTTTTCAATCAGGTGTAGGTTATGGATTAAAAAAAGGAACTTCTGGAGGTAACTTTGCTTTCACTGGCACTATGCCAACAGTTTTAAATCCTTCAATTTCACAAAATGATAATAATTGGAATTTAGTGGGTAATTCATTTCCCTCATACATGGATGTTAGCGCATTTATTACTTCAAATGGAACATCTGGTTTGAATCAATTATCAGATGCTTTTCAAGCAATTTATGTTTGGGATTCAGCAAATGCAAATTACGTAGCTCTTACTACTGGCTATATTCATCCAGGTCAAGCATTTTTTGTAAATTCTAAAGTAAATCCAGGGACTGTTTCTATTACAAAAGCAATGCAGAGTCATCAGGTTAGTCTTCCTTTTTATAAATCAAGTTCACCAACTTTAAACTTGTCAGTTTCAAATGCTACAAGTTCAAAAAAGATACAAATCAATTATTTTGATGATAAAACTAAGGGATTAGACCCAGGTTTTGATATTGGAATGTTTGACGGTGTTGCTTCAGATTTTTCTCTTTATACTCATCTTCCTGAAAATAATGAAGGAATTGCATTTGTTAATCAAGCATTACCAACCTCAGAAATTGAATCTACTATAATTCCTATTGGATTGAAAGCAAACGCTGGACAAGAATTAACTTTTTCTCTAGAAGCAATCAATTTACCAAGCGAAATTCAGGTTTATTTAGAAGATAGAGCTTCCAAAACGTTTACTTCATTAAACAATAATAATGTAAATATTGTATTAAATGAATCTGTAAATGGAACTGGGAAATATTTTTTACACCTTTCTAGCAAATCATTGAATGTTGATTCTAATATATTAGAAGGAGTTTCTGTTTATTTTTCAGACAATTCAAATTTACGTGTTAAAGGTTTGTCAAATACAAATGCATCTTTGAAATTATTTAATTTATTAGGAAAACAAATTTTGAATACTTCTTTTGTTTCTAATGGGGTTAAAGATATTTCTTTACCAAAATTATCTAAAGGGATTTATATTGTTCAAATTGCTTCTGAAAACAGAACTTTAAACAAAAAAATTATTTTAGAATAACCACTATTTCAAAAACTAAACGACATGAAAAAACATTCAAACGAAGTAACTATTTCAAGAAAAGAAGCCATTAAAAAGATTGGGAATTATAGTAAATATGCAGCATTAACGGCTATTGGAACCTATTTGATTTTAAGTCCACAAAAATCACAAGCTGCAAGTCCAGTAGCTCCAGGTACAGGTTTTTAAAAAAAATTCAAATTCAAATAAATTTTGATTATTTTTAAGGAATCAACAATTATAAAATGAACAAAAAACATCTTTTTCTATTTGTATTTATTTTATGTAATCAAATCATAATTGGTCAAGCAGTTTCCTATGTTGACTCAAAAGGCGTTTTTAGATGGTCAAAAAACAAGGAGGAAATCCGACTT
>JANQTK010000262.1:5515-12890 GCA_030731695.1 Polaribacter sp. | reverse complement strand
GCTTCTCACAATCCAAAACAATGGAATGCCTTAAAATTATTGAATGAAAAAGGAGAATTTTTAAATGCAGCTGATGGTGAAAAAATTTTAGAATTGGCAGAAAACGAATCATTTGATTTTGCTGAAGTTGATGATTTAGGAACATATACAAAGGATTCTTTTTACTTAGAAAAACATATCCAAGAGGTTTTAAATTTAGAATTGGTTGATGTTGATGCCATCAGAAAAGCGAATTTTAAAGTAGTAGTAGATGCAGTTAATTCTACTGGAGGAATTTTTATTCCTGCATTGTTAAAAGAATTAAATGTTGAATGTGTGGAATTATATTGCACACCAAATGGACATTTTCCGCACAATCCTGAACCTTTAAAAGAGCATTTGTCAGATATTTCGGATTTGGTGGTAAAAGAAAAAGCTGACTTAGGAATTGTAGTTGATCCTGATGTAGATAGGTTGGCATTGATTTGCGAAGACGGATCTATGTTTGGTGAAGAATATACCTTAGTTGCTTGTGCTGATTACGTTCTAGGACGTTTAGGAGGAGGAAATACAGTGTCTAATTTGTCATCTTCAAGAGCTTTGAGAGATGTGACAAATCAACATGGTGGAACGTACACAGCAAGTGCTGTTGGTGAAGTGAATGTCGTTGCAAAAATGAAAGAGACAAATACCGTTATTGGGGGAGAAGGAAATGGCGGAATTATTTATCCAGCGTCTCATTATGGGCGGGATTCTTTGGTAGGTGTTGCCTTGTTTTTATCGCATTTAGCTAATAAAAAAATATCTTGTAAACAACTAAGAGATTCGTATCCAAGTTATTTTATGAGTAAAAATAAGATTGAACTAACACCTGAGATAAATGTGGATAAAATACTGGATATCATGGCCTCAACTTATAAAAATGAGGAGGTAAATACGATTGATGGTGTTAAAATAGACTTTGAAAATGAATGGATTCATCTTAGAAAATCGAATACAGAACCTATTATCAGAATTTACACAGAAGCAACATCTCAAAAAGCAGCTGATGATTTAGCAGTTCGTTTTATTAATGAAATCAAAGAAATTATCAAATGAATTTAGAAGAATTTTTTTCTCAATTTAGAAAGCATATCATTGGTATCAATCAAACTTTTACATCTCCTTATGGAGAGCAAAAAGTTGTGTATGCTGATTGGACTGCAAGTGGTCGTTTATACAGGCCAATTGAAGAAAAAATTTGTAATGAATTGGGCCCTTTTGTAGCAAATACACATACAGAAACTTCTACAACTGGTGCAGCAATGACGCTTGCGTATCACGAAGCTAGAAAAATAATTAAGCGTCATGTAAATGCTAATGACAATGATGTTTTAATAACAGCAGGTTCAGGAATGACAGGTGTTGTGAATAAATTTCAGCGAATTTTAGGACTCAAAGTATCTGAAAGTTTAAAAAATCATACTATAATTCCTGACCAAGTAAAGCCTATTATTTTTATTTCGCACATGGAACATCATTCAAATCAAACATCTTGGTTGGAGACAATTGCTGATGTTGAGGTAGTTCCTGCAGATGAAAATGGCCTGGTTTCTGTCGAGAATTTTGAAAATTGTATTAAAAAACATCAACAAAGAGAAATCAAAATTGTTGCAATTACGTCTTGTTCAAATGTCACAGGAATAAAAACGCCTTATCATAAAATAGCAAAATTAATTCATCAATACAATGGTTTGTGTTTTGTGGATTTTGCTTGTTGTGCGCCTTATGTTGGCATCAATATGCATCCTGAAAATGAGGAAGAATATTTGGATGCAATTTTCTTTTCTCCGCATAAATTTTTAGGTGGTCCTGGAAGTGCAGGTGTTTTAATTTTTAATAAAAAATTATACAAAAATATTGTGCCAGATAATCCTGGTGGTGGAACAGTAAGTTACACAAATCCTTGGGGTCAGCATGATTATTTTGATGATGTAGAAACAAGAGAAGATGGTGGAACTCCTGCTTTTTTGCAAACAATTAAAATTGCATTTGCCATTCAATTAAAGGAAAAAATGGGAACTTCAAATATTGAAAACCGAGAAAACGAAATCAATAAACGAATGTTTGAAACACTAGAAAAACTGAAAGGAGTTCAGATTTTAGCCCCAAATCAGAAAAAAAGATTGAGTATTTTTTCTTTTTATTTTGAAAAATACCATTTTAATTTGGTTGTAAAATTATTGAATGATCGTTTTGGAATTCAAACTAGAGGAGGTTGCTCATGTGCAGGAACCTATGGTCATTATTTGTTGAATGTTGATCAAGAAACATCTACAAAAATAAAAAATCAAATTTTACAAGGTTGTAATACCGAAAAACCAGGTTGGGTTCGTTTGTCTTTACATCCGACAATTACGAATGATGAACTTCAATTTATTTGTGAAGCTTTAAAACAATTGGCTGATAATATTGAAAGTTGGTCAAAAGACTATGTGTATGATAGTTCTAAAAATGATTTTTCACACAATTCAAATCAATCAATTGAAAAAGAATTGGTTACTTCTTGGTTTTCTTAGAAGAGTGGTTGTGTAACCATTCTTCATACCTGTCTTTATGTTTAAATCTGTTATGTGACCAAAGGTAATTTTCAGGACTTTGTTTGATGTTTTTTTCGGTAATTTTCAGGTATTTTTCTGTCAACTCGTAGTTTTTAAAACTTTTAGGATCTTCAGTAATTAGTTCAAATTCCGTTTCATAATATCCTCTTTTAATTTTTTTTGTGTGATGATTAATGACCACTAAATCAAACTTTTTTGACAACATTTCTAATCCTGTATGCACAGGTACTTTTTCTCCAAAAAATTCAGTCCAATACAAGGTTTTTTCAACCATAGGCGATTGATCACTCAATAAAATATACAATCCTTGTTGTTGCTGTTGGTAATTTGACATCATTATTTTTACAGTTTCAAAGGTTTTTATACCAATAAAACCAAAACGCTCTCTTGATTTTTTCAACGTTTTTTCAAAATAAGGATTCCTTAATTGATTGTAAGAGCCATAAATAGGAATATCAGTTATTAAAGGTAAATTCACACACCATTCCCAATTTGCCAAATGCGCGCCAACCAACGCAATGCTTTTTCCTTCTTTTACAAATGAATTTAATAATTCTGGATTTTTATATTTATAACGTTTAAAAATCTCCTTTTTCCCCATTGAAAATGCTTTAACACTTTCCATTAAAATATCTGTAAAATGTTTGAAAAATTCTTTGGATAATTGTTTTTTTTCTTCAATAGTTTTCTCAGGAAAAGCGTACGAAATATTTTTTAAAACGACTTCTTTTCGATATCCAAAAACATGATAAATCAGAAAAAACAATATGTCAGAAATCATATATAAGATTCTCATTGGCAATCTCGAAAAAAACCAAGCAAAAGGATAAACGATTCCGAAAAGTAGGAGTTGCATATGTTTTAATTATGTTGCAAATATCTACATTTAATATGAAACTTTCTTGCTTGAAACTTTTCAATTTTAGTAAGTTTGTAGCATGTTAGAAAATCAAAATTTAGTAGTTATCTTAATTATCATTGCGAATGTATTGTTTTCGATGAAAGGATTTGACAATTATGCGTTTTTTGAAACGTATAAATTTCAAATAAATAAAATTGTAAATGGCGAAAAAATACGAATGATAAGTGCTGGTTTTTTGCATGCAGATTGGGTTCATTTAGGATTCAATATGTATGCTTTATATCTTTTTGGTGACATTGTTTCATCAATTTTGGGCACACTCAATTTTTTAATCATTTATTTTGGAAGTTTATTAGCAGGAAGTTTGTATACATTTTATTTTCATAAAAACGAACCTTATTACAGTGCTATAGGAGCTTCAGGAGCTGTTTCGGGAATAGTGTATGCTTCTATTTTATTATTTCCAGATATGCAATTATTATTGTTTTTTGCGATTCCAATACCAGGTTATGTTTTTGGAGTTGGCTATTTGTTATATTCAATTTATGGGATGAAAAAGCAATTAGGAAATATTGGGCATGCTGCACATTTAGGAGGTACAATAGGTGGTTTTGCAATCACACTTTTATTGGTTCCTGAATTATTTGTTGTGAATACAATTTTTGTTGTTTTATTGGCAATTCCAATTATGTTACTTTTAATCTTTGGAAGTAAGCTAAAAAGTTTATAGCAAAAAAAACGTTGCAAATTGCAACGTTTTTGAGCGAGAGACCGGGCTCGAACCGGCGACATTTAGCTTGGAAGGCTAAAGCTCTACCAACTGAGCTACTCTCGCAGTAAAGCACTGCAAATATAAACTCATTTTTGATTTCTGCAATTTTTTATTTCAAAAAAAAACATCAAATTGATGCTTTTATCATTCGATCATTTCCAAAAATATCTTTTCTCAATTCAATATTTTTAAATCCTTTATTCAGTAACATCTCAACTGTTTGATTTCCTAGGTATTGATTGATTTCAAAAAATAAGAATCCATTTTCTGACAAATGTTGTAATGCTAAATCTGCAATTTTTTCATAAAAAATCAATGGATTTTTATCAGAAACAAACAAAGCTTCATGGGGTTCGTTTTCGAGCACATTTTTGCTCATTGCTGATTTTTCTAATTCCCTCACATAAGGCGGATTTGAAACAATAATATCAAAATTTATTTCAGTTTTGTCTTTTGAAAGTAAATTCAAATTTGAAGTTTTCAAGATATCCATTTCAAAAAAAGAAATGGAAACTTGATTGAGTTCAGCATTTTTAATAGCAATTTCTAATGCTTTTTCTGAAATATCAATTGCAAAGACAGAGGTATAATTTATATTTTTTGAAAGCGAAATAGGAATACAGCCTGTGCCTGTTCCAATATCTAAAATACTGATTTTGGAAAATGATTTATCATTTAGGATTCTAATTTCATCAATAATCCAAGCAACTAGCTCTTCAGTCTCTGGTCTTGGAATTAAGGTGTTTTTATCAACAATAAATGGAAATCCAAAGAATTCAGTTTTACCCAGTATATATTGAATGGGTTCGTGATTTTTTAATTTTATTAAAGCAGTATCAAAAAGCGATATTTTTTCCTCATTAATTAAAAAATCGGGATTTAAAACAATATCAATTCTTTTAAAATCTAAATATTCCTCGATAAGATACATGAAAAAAGTATCAATTTCTGTTGAAGGAAAATGGTTTTCTAGTGCTTTAAAAAAATCTTTTTTGTACTCTTTTAGTGTAATCAAAATAATTTTATAAATCTTTAATCATCCAAACGTCACAAGAATAATGACAGGTGTTTCCCATAGGTTTGTCTAAATTTTCAAAACCGTTTTTTTTGTATAATTTCACAGCATCTTTCATGTAGGGTAAGGTTTCTAAATAGCAACTTTCAAAACCGAATTCCTTTGCTTTTTCTAGACAAATAGTAATCATTTTATTTCCTAATCCTTTGCCTCTTGCTTCAGGTAAAAAATACATTTTTTGCAATTCGCACACGTTTCCATCAAAATTATCTAGTTGTGCAATTCCTGCACCACCAACAACTTTTTGGTTGTGTTCTAGTACAAAATAAATTGCTTTTTCTTTTTGATACGTTTCAAAAAGTTGGTCTGTAGCTTTGTCTTCATAAGCAGTTCCAACTGTTGGGGCGCCCATTTCTAAAATTACATTTCGAACAACTTTAGCAAGTGCAGCATTGTCTTTTTGCTGTATTTCTCTAATAATAAACTCGGTATTTGACATTTAATACTGTATTTTTGCGAGGGCAATTTACCTCTTTTTTTAAAATTTACTGATGAAAAAAACAGTCATTTTTTTGGGATTAATTTTGATTTTTTATAGTTGTTCTGTTCAAAAATCGCCAGTTTTTATAAAGGTTGATGATATTGAAATTATCAATATTTCCAGTGACACTATCAGGTTAAGTGCAAATGCGTACTTTAACAATCCGAATAATGTTGGCGGAAAAGTTTTTACAGATGATATCAAAGTTAGTATCAATGGAGCAGAAGTTGCGCAAGTTTCATCAGATGTTTTTAAAGTTCCTGCAAATAAAGATTTTGCAATGCCATTAAAAGTTGCCATTCCTACAAAAAGTGTTTTTGAAAATAACAAAAACGGAATTTTAGGAGGGTTACTAAATTCAATTTTGAATAAATCTGTAAAAGTGCAGTTTAAAGGAAATTTAAATTATGTGGTTTTGGGTTTTAAAAAAGAATTTATCATTGATAAAACCGAAGACATAACAATTAAATTTTAGAGTATCAATCACGAATTATACATAAAACGTTGTTTGCAAATCGCAAAAAATGCGATAGGAATTTCGCGTCCAAATCCTGCAGTTGGTGCTGTGATTGTATATAATGACATTATTATTGGAGAAGGATTTACATCAGTTTATGGAGAAAATCATGCGGAAGTGAATGCTGTAAATTCAGTAAAAGATACTGCTATTTTAAAAGAATCAACCATTTATGTGACGCTTGAACCTTGCTCACATTTTGGAAAAACGCCTCCTTGTGCAGATTTATTGGTAAAGCATCAGTTTAAAAAAGTAGTGATTGGTTGTGTAGATTCAAATAGTTTGGTTGCTGGAAAAGGAATAGAACGTTTAAAAAATGCTGAAATTGAAGTGATTGTAGGTGTTTTGGAGAAAGAATGTAGAGAACATCACAAGCGATTTTTCACGGTTCAAGAAAAAAAACGTCCTTATATTATTTTAAAATGGGCACAAACCAAAAACGGTTTTATTGCTCCAGAAAACAAAAATTCCCAAAAACCAGTTTGGATTTCCAATTCATATTCAAGACAACTGGTTCATAAATTTCGGGCACAAGAACAAGCCATTTTAGTGGGTACAAATACTGTTTTGGACGACAATCCAACATTGAATTTGAGAGATTGGTTTGGCAATCATCCTGTGAGAATTGTAATTGATAAGGATTTAAAAATCCCGAAAAACCTCTCTGTGCATGATCAATCTGTCAAAACAATTTTTATCACAGATGTTAAAAATGCTTTCACAAATTCATCAGAAAATATTTTTTTTGAAGGAATTGATTTTAATGATAAAATAGCAACTCAAATTTGTAACGTATTGCAAAAACATCAAATTCAATCTGTAATTATTGAAGGAGGAACTATAACCTTGCAAACTTTTATTGATGAAAATTTATGGGATGAAGCGCGTGTTTTTGAAAGTAATTTTACTTTTGAAAATGGTACAAAAGCACCAATTTTCGTCGGAAAAATGATTTTGGAAAATGAGGTTAAAAATGATACTTTGAAAATATATACCAATGATTAAAAACATAATTTTCGATTTTGGAGACATTTTTATCAACTTAGATAAAGAAGCAACTTACAGAGAAATGGCAAAGTTAGGAGTATC
>JANQTK010000262.1:0-5415 GCA_030731695.1 Polaribacter sp. | reverse complement strand
CACGAAATCAATTTAAGGAAACCAGATATTGAAATTTACGAATTTATATTGGAAACAAATCAACTTAAAGCAGAAGAAACCTTGTTTGTAGATGATTTAAAAGAAAATACTGATGCAGCAAAATCGGTAGGAATTCATGTTTGGAATTTGAATCCTGCAACAGAAAGCGTTACAGAATTGTTTCAAAAAAACAGCCATTTATTTTGATTTACTTACTGTTAAGCATCCTTTTTTCTTCAGGATTATTTGTCATTTTTAAGTTTTTTGGTATCTATAAAATTGATGTTTTAAAAGCGATAGTTGTCAATTATATAATCGCTTTTTCACTTGGTTTTCTCTTTTCAGAGAGCACATTTTCCATTGCAGAAGTTCCAAATCAACCTTGGTTTTTGGGAGCAATATTCTTAGGAATTTTATTTGTTGCTATCTTTTTTGTAATGGCAATGACTTCACAAAAAAATGGAGTTTCAGTAGCTTCTGTTGCAGGTAAAATGTCAGTGGTAATTCCTGTTTTTTTTGGAATATTTTTGTACAATGAATCCTTTTCATTTGTAAAAATTATAGGCATACTCATTGCTTTAGTTGCAGTGTATTTGGCATCTTTTAAGGAAGAAAAATCAAGTTTACAAAAAAGCACTTTGCTGTTTCCAGTGTTACTTTTTGTAGGTTCTGGAACCATTGATACTGTTCTAAAATACTTGGAAATAAACTTTGTACCACAAGAAGATGTGTCTATTTTTTCAGGAAGTTTGTTTGGAATTGCAGCTTTTTTTGGTTTTTTAGTTTTGTTGATTCAACAGATAAAACAACCTTCTCCATTTGGAATCAAAAATGTAATTGCAGGAATTTTTTTAGGAATTCCGAATTATTTTTCAATTATTTTTTTGATAAAATCCCTACAAACAAAAGGTTTTGAAAGTTCGATGTTGTTCACCATAAATAATGTTGGGATTGTGGTTTTATCAACAATTTTTGGTGTCATCTTATTTAAAGAACATTTTTCTTTTAAAAATAAAATCGGAATTGCATTGGCTATTTTCGGAATTGTAATTGTTGCTTTATCATGATAGAAGATGTGTATAAAACCATTGAAAAACCATCACTAGAAACACTTTTTAAAGAAAAAAGTAGTAAGTTTTTTGGATATGCTTTTCCGATTTCAACTGAAGATGACGTGAAAATCATTCTTGAAAACTTAAAAAAGCAACATCATACTGCAAATCATTTTTGTTTTGCATATCAATTAGGTTTTTTGGAAAAAAGATTTCGTGTTTCTGATGATGGTGAACCCAGTAATTCAGCAGGAATGCCTATTTATGGTCAAATTCAGGCTTTTGATGTTACGAATATTTTAGTGGTTTCTGTTCGTTATTTTGGTGGAACAAAATTAGGTGTTGGCGGTTTAATGAGTGCTTATAAAACATCAGCACAACTTGCTTTAGAGATATCTGAAATTGTTGAAAAAACTGTCAATGAACAATTTAAAATTTCTTTTAATTATGATTTGATGAATAAAGTTTCCCGCATTTTAAAACAGCATGATGTTCAGGTATTACATCAAAAGTTAGAAGTATTCTGTGAATATACAATTTCAGTCAGAAAAAAAGAAGCCTTAAAAGTTTTTCAAATTTTCGATGAAATGTACCAAGTTTCTATTAAAAAATTAGAATCCTAAACTTGTTAACAAATGCTCAGGGCATTTGGTTGGTTTGTTCGTTTTCATATCCATAAATGCTAAAACAGAGTTTCCTGTGCAAATCAATTCCTTATTTTGATTCGTAATAGAGTAATCAAACTCAATTTTCACCATTGGTTTTTTAATTAAAATCGTTTCTATCGTTAAAATATCGTCATATTTTGCGGATTTGATAAAACGACAATGTAAAGAAATTACAGGAAGCATTATCCCACTGATTTCCATATCTTTGTAGGTAACACCTAGTTTTCGTAACCATTCAGTTCTGCCTAATTCAAAAAATTGTGCGTAATTTCCATGATATACAACGCCCATTTGATCGGTTTCTGAGTAGCGAACTCTTGTTTTTGTTAATGATTTTTTCAATAGATTTAAACAATATAATTTGATGCATTCTACGTAAAAAAAAACTAATAATCAACCCCAATTTCATTTTTTTATACTAAAATTTATTCACACTTTTGTAAAGTCTATGAAAAGCAGAAAAAAGTTCGTTTTTTCGAATTAATAACCAAATTTTACTAACACAATTAAATGAATTACACTGCTGATTCCGTTTGGACAGAATGCTTATCTTTTATCAAGGATAATATCAAACCACAAGCCTACAAAACTTGGTTTGAACCTATAAAACCGGTAAAACTTTCTGGAGAAGCATTGACAATTCAAGTGCCAAGTAAATTCTTTTATGAATGGTTAGAAGAACACTACATCAAGTTGTTACGAGTTGCATTGGTAAGACAATTAGGAAATGACGCCAAATTGATTTACGATGTAAAAATGGAAAACAGCTACAGCAGCAATAGACCTCAAATCGTAAAAATACCAAGTTCTAACAGAGATCCATTAAAACCTCAAAATGTAACAGTTTCATTAGAATCTGATAAAAGAGAACTAAGAAACCCGTTTATTATTCCAGGATTACAAAAAGTTAAAATCGAATCTCAGTTAAATCCAAATTATAATTTTGCCAATTTTGTTGAAGGTGATTCTAACAGATTAGCACGTTCTGCAGGAATGGCAGTTTCTAACAAACCAGGAGGAACTTCTTTTAATCCATTATTAATTTATGGTGGAGTAGGTTTGGGAAAAACACATTTGGTGCATGCAATTGGTGTTCAAATCAAAGATAAATATCCTGATAAAACGGTTTTATATATTTCTTCTGAAAAATTTTCACAACAATACATTGATTCAGTAAGATCAAATACTAGAAATGATTTTATTCATTTTTATCAAATGATTGATGTGTTAATTATTGATGACGTTCAGTTTTTCTCCGGAAAAGCAGGAACTCAGGATGTATTTTTCCATATTTTTAACCATTTACATCAAAATGGGAAGCAGGTAATTTTGTCTTCGGACAAAGCACCTGTTGACATGCAAGATATTGAGCAACGTTTACTTTCTCGTTTCAAATGGGGATTATCTGCTGAATTACAAGCTCCAGATTACGAAACAAGAGTATCAATTTTGCAAAATAAATTATTTAGAGATGGTGTTGAAATGCCAGAAGATATTGTGGCATACATTGCTAAAAATATCAAATCAAATGTCAGAGAGCTTGAAGGTGTAATTATTTCTATGATTGCACAAGCTTCTTTTAATAAGAAAGAATTTTCGATAGAACTAGCCAAACAAATTGTAGATAAATTTGTAAAAAACACCAAAAAAGAAGTGTCTGTTGATTTCATTCAGAAAGAAGTTTCTAAATATTTTGATATGGATGTTGCTACTTTGCAATCTAAAACTCGCAAACGTCATGTGGTGCAAGCGCGTCAATTGGCAATGTATTTTGCAAAAAGATTGACAAAAGCATCTTTGGCGAGTATTGGAAGTCAAATTGGCCATAGAGATCACGCAACAGTACTTCATGCTTGTAAAACAGTGGATAATCTTACAGAAACTGACAAGCAATTTAAAAAATATGTGGATGATTTAATGAAGAAATTATCCTTCTAAAAATCGTTTCATTATGAAAATACTGATGGTTTGTTTGGGGAATATATGTCGTTCACCATTAGCAGAAGGTATTTTAAAATCAAAAATTACTTCTCAAAATAGTTTTGTTGATTCTGCAGGAACTGCTGCATATCATATTGGAAATCAACCTGATGAACGTTCGATTATTGTTGCAAAAAAGTACGGAATTGATATCAGCAATCAACGTGCGAGAAAATTTTCTCCAGAAGATTTTGATAATTTTGATCTTATTTTTGCAATGGATGACAATAACTTTCATGATATTTTAAAATTATCAAGAAACAATTCAGACAAGCAAAAAGTAAAATTGATTCTCAATGAAATCCAACCAAATAAAAACAATTCAGTCCCTGATCCTTATTATGGAGGAAATGAAGGATTTGAAAATGTATTTCAAATGTTGGACGAAGCTTGTGGAATTATCATAAAAAAATATGCATTATGATTGGCAAACTGTATTTAATTCCAACGACTTTAGGGGAAACAGCACCTTTGGAAGTAATGCCAATTTCTGTAAAAAGAGTTATAGAAGAAATTGATTATTATATTGTTGAAAATGAAAAATCTGCCAGAAAATTCATCAAACAAATTTGTCCAGAAAAAAAACAGCCTTCTCTACGCATCTTTTTATTGGATAAATTTGTAGAAGAATCTGAAACCAGAAAATACTTAGATGTTTGTGCTCAAGGAATAAATGTTGGTTTGCTTTCTGAAGCTGGTGTACCTGCAATTGCTGATCCTGGAGCAACTATTGTGAAACTAGCACATCAAAAAAATGTACAAGTGGTTCCTTTGGTTGGGCCTTCTTCTATTTTATTAGCCATGATGAGTTCAGGGTTCAATGGTCAAAACTTTGCTTTTAACGGGTATTTGCCAATAGATAATAACGAGAGAAAATCTGCGATTAGAGAGCTTGAAAAACTTTCGAAAGATAAAAATCAGTCGCAAATATTTATTGAAACGCCTTACAGGAATCAAAAAATGTTTACAGAATTAGTAGCAACCTTATCACCAAATACACTACTTTGTATTGCAGCTGATATCACGCTAAATTCTGAATTTATTAAAACGTTGTCTATAAAAGAATGGAAAAATCAATCTGTTGATTTACACAAAAGACCTACTATTTTTATTATTCAAAAAGAATAAATTATACGCGAGCTTTTCTATTTGCTTGAATGATAGAAACATCATAGCCAGCAAATTTCCTTAAATAAGTACTAAGTTTTGCTCCATAAGCATCTGAAAAACAGTTTGTTCCATTGCTTCTTAGGAATTTTTTTACATTTCCTGCACCAGCTAAATGTGCTGCTGCTAAAATTCCGGATTCAGTAATTTCAATTCCATTGATTTTTTTTCCAACAAAACGATTGATATCTTTACGCAAAATCCATTTGTTGATTTCGCACAAAGCAATAAATGCTTCTTCTTGTAATTCAGGATTTTGTAAAAAATCACGAGTATTATGGATTCTGAATCGTCCTAATGTATTTCTCCCAAATTGGTATTTCCCTAAATATCCTAAAGTATTTACTATTGTATAATTTCCTCTAGACTCTTTATAAGCTAGAGCTTCTTTAAAAGCAACAAAGTTATTTTGTAAATAGGGGATGTTTAATTTGGAAACTTCACGAAGAAATGCAGTGTCAGTTTCTTCGATTTCGTTTTTGCTAGTATTGGCGCCAACGAATAAAAAAAGGATTGCACTATATAAAAAAAACTTTTTGATCATTAAT
>JANQTK010000261.1 GCA_030731695.1 Polaribacter sp. | reverse complement strand
GCTCGCTATTTTAAAGGAAAAGAACAAGTAAAATTACTGTTAGATGAAATGGCACATTTAAAAATGAATGTATTTCATTGGCATTTGACAGATGATCAAGGATGGAGAATAGAAATAAAAAAATACCCACTTTTAACCCAAATTGGTGCTACAAGAAAAAGTACTCAGATTGGTCCTTTAGAATGGGATAGCCCTATTCAATCAGGAGAAGTTCATGAAGGATTTTATACGCAAGAAGATATCAAAGAAATCATTGAATATGCGAATGAAAGACACATTACAATTGTTCCTGAAATAGAAATGCCTGGTCATTCTTCTGCTGCAATTGCTTCATATGCTTGGCTTGGAACTTCAAAAAATGAGATTGAAGTTCCTATAAAATTTGGCGTTGGCACAGATGTGTATGATGTTACTGACCCAAAAGTAACTCAATTTTTAACAGATGTTTTGGAAGAAGTCATGGCACTTTTTCCATCAAAAGTAATTCATATTGGAGGTGATGAGGTAAAATACAATCATTGGAAATCTTCTAAAACTGTGAATGAATACATGAAAAAAAACAACCTAAAAACTCCAGCAGATTTACAAGTTCATTTTACAAATAAGATTTCAAATTTCATTCAAAGTAAAAATAGAAGAATGATGGGCTGGAACGAAATTTTAGGTCATAATTTACATGATTATCAACAAAAAAATGACACAAAAACTTCGCAAATGCTTGCTAAAGAAACTATTGTACATTTTTGGAAAGGAGATATTGAATTAGCAACAGCCGCTGCAAGTAATGGTTATGAGATCGTAAACTCATTGCACAATTTTACCTATTTAGATTATCATTATAAAAATTTACCTTTATCAAAAGCCTATAGTTTTGATCCAATTCCTGAAGATTTGGATGCAAAATACCATGATAAAATTATAGGTTTGGGTTGCCAAATGTGGGGAGAATGGATTCCTACAAAAGGAAATATGCATTTTCAAGTATTTCCTAGAATAGCTGCATATGCCGAAATTGGTTGGACAAAAAAAGAGTTGAAAGATTTTGATTCCTTTAAATCTAATTTATCATCTTTGGAAAAAAGATGGACTGAAAAAGGCATTTATTTTGCAACAAATTCTGAAGTCGAAAAAAATTAAATATAAGAAAATTGGATAAAATATTATCAATAGCACCTGGAAGAACTTGTTTATTTGGTGACCATCAAGATTATTTAGGTTTGCCAATTATTGCGTGTACTATCAACAGACATATTACTTTAATAGCCAAGAAAAATAATGAAGATTATTTTTTTCTAGACAAACCAGATATCAAAATAAAAAGAAAAATCTATTTTAAAAATGATAATATTTTACCTGAAAAAGCCGATTTTTTTCTGTCAACATTACAAGTCTTAAAAAGATATGGTTGCATTCCTAATTGCGGTTATGATATAAAAATCACAGGAACAATCCCCATAAATGCAGGCACTTCAAGCTCATCTGCTATTGTTGTTGCTTGGGTGCAATTTTTGTTGAAAGCATTTGGTCCTCAAGAATTGTTATCTCCTGAAAGTATTGCACAAATTGCTTTTGAATCAGAAGTTTTGGAATACAATTTTCCTGGTGGAAAAATGGATCAATTTAGCATTTCTTTGGGTAATATAATTTACCTAGAAACTGGAAAAGATTTCTTGATTGAAGTTATAAATTCGCCTTTAGATGGATTAATTATTGCTGAATCTGGCGTAAAAAAAGACACTATTGGATTGTTAAAATCACTCAAAGAAAATTCTTGGAAAGCCATCAAAGAAGTTGAAAAACAGATTCCTAATTTCTCTATAAATAAAGCTAAAATAGAAGATTTAAATCTATATTTAGATTGTTTATCAGATGATTTAAAACCTTATTTTGAAGCTGCTTTAGGAAATTATGATGTTACAAAAAAAGCACTTTATGCGTTTAAAAAAGAGAGTTTAGACCTCGAAAAAATAGGTAGTTTGATGAATTTACACCACCATTATTTAAAAAATCTCCTTAAAATTACCGTTCCAAAAATAGATGATATGATTGATGCAGCTCTTAACTCTGGAGCTTTAGGTGCTAAAATAGTTGGCTCTGGAGGTGGTGGAAGTATTGTAATTTTGTCTGATAAAAAAAATGAACAACAAATTTTAGATGCTGTTTTAGCTGCTGGAGCAAAAGATGCGTATGCCGTTTCTGTGGATAAGGGCGCGAATGTACATTTTGTTAACCATTTTTAAAGATAAAAAATGCACGATAATCTGATTATTTTAGCTGGTGGAATGTCTTCAAGAATGAAGAAAAATTCAAGTTCTAATTCTTTGTCAAAGGAAGAAGAAATACAAGCCAATGAACGAAGTAAAAGTTTGATTAGTGTTGGAAATGATGGCAGACCTTTGCTAGATTATTTATTGTACAATGCAAAAAAAGCAGGATATAAAAATATTTATATCGTGATTAATGAAAAAGCTACACTTTTCAAAGAATTGTATGGTCAAAAAAAAGAAAACAATCCATTTCACGGTTTATCAATTTCATTTGCAATTCAATATATTCCCGAAAATAGAGAAAAACCATTTGGAACAGCAGATGCCGTTTTTCAAGTAGTTGAACAATTTCCTAAGTTAAATCATCAACAATATACGATTTGTAATAGCGATAATTTATATTCGCAAAACGCATTGAAAATCCTTAGAGAAACCAATAATCTAAATGCATTTATTTCTTATGACAGAGACGCTTTAGAATTTTCAACTGAAAAAATATTAGGTTTTGCAGTCATGAATTTAGACTCTGAAAATTACTTGAAATCAATCATCGAAAAACCATCTGAAGCAATTGCAAATAAACACAAAGATTCTCTCGGAAAAATTCGTGTAAGTATGAATATTTTTAAATTTGATGGTGAAAGTATGTTT
>JANQTK010000260.1 GCA_030731695.1 Polaribacter sp. | reverse complement strand
ATTTCTTGTCCCCAAGTTGAGTCTAATTTAATTAGGTTTGTATGCTCTTCTTCTTGTCCAATTGCAACAATAGAGAACAATATAAAAATTGTTATGATAAATTTATTTTTCATATTTTTAGTTTAATTACAATTATTATTTAAGGTTATTTCATTTAATTCTTGCCAAACTTTTTCGTTAAAATTTTTATTAGAAACTCTATAAATTAGGATGGTTTCTTGTTGTTTTTTGCAAAAATATTGTTCTATTAGTAAATTTACGTCAATTACTTTTCCTGTATAAAAGCCATCAAAAAATGTCATTTTTCCAATAAAATTAATATCAGAATTTTGACCTTTATTTCTAGTAAAATTAACTTTAGGTTCTGGGAAATCTGCAGACCAGTGGTTAGGTTTCATTAAACCATCAAAATAACTTTTTAAATTGCCTTCAATTTCTATTTTAGATAACGGTTTTTTAGCTTCTATTTTCCAAGCAATAACCAAAGACCAAAACTCATCACTTTTTGGGTCGGCTCTTTTTGGCATAAATAAAAGCTCTTCAAAGCCATTAACTTTTAGATTTGGCGCCCAAGAAATAGGAAACTTTATAATTTCTCTATCCCAATTTTTCGTGTTTTTTAAAAGAGATAGCTTTTCATTTTCTTGTGCTGAAAATGAATAGATATAAAAAAATAAGATATATAACAGGATTGTTTTTTTCATAATTCTTATAATTTTATAGTAACCTCAAAACCAATGGCATCAGAAATAAAACTGTTTTTAAATTTACTTTGGTAATTTACATTCCAACTTTTTCGATCAATTTTAAATCGGGCATTCATTTCTTTTTCTGCATAGTTAAATGTAGTATTAAATTCAATAGAATTTGTAATGCCTTTAATTGTTAAATCTGCATAAATTCTGCCTATGTTGTTTTTAAAATACGCAACACTTTTAATTTTTAAAGTAGCTGTTGGGTGTTTTTTTACATCAAAAAAATCGGGTTCTTTTAAATGATTGATTAAATCATTTTTACTTCTTTGATCTTTAATATCTGCATTTGTAATAGAATTCATATCAATAATAAATTCACCACCTGTAATTATCTCGTTATTTTTTATAAAATAACCTTCTCTAAAATTGATAAAACCATCATGACCTCCAAAATTAAAGGTAAGTTCACCAATCCATTTTATGGTGCTTTTTTGAATATTGATTTCGAGTTTTTCTTGTGAATACGAAAAAGAATTTAATAAAATAGATGCAATAAGTAGTAAAAATAATTTTTTCATGTGGATTGTTTTAAGTTTGATGTAAAACTATTCTGAACCTTTGAAAAAAGTGTCAAAAGAATGTAAAAGAAGTGTCAACAGATGTAAAAATTGATTAAAATGTTAGTTATTTGTAACTGTATGAATCAAAAGAAATTTTATTATCTCATCCTTTTAATTTTATCTGTTTTTTTTGTTTGGAGTTTTTCTCCTCAAAAAAATGAAGTTGAAGGTTTTTCGGAAAAAGCCAAAATTGTTTTGAGGCAAGTTGGAAATAAGTTGTTGCTTTCTAATAAAGATTCGACTTCTTTAATTTTACCTATTCAAGAAATTGCTGAAAATAAATTTAGAATTTCATTTGAAAAAGAGCTTTCTTTTGAGCCTAATCTCATTGTTCAAATTAATAAGGATAATATAGAAAAAATAGCACTATCTAAAAATTATAGAGTTGAGGTTTTACAATGTTTAGACAATGAAGTTGCTTATAGTTACGAAATAAATACAAATGAAGAAAAAACGATTATTCCTTGCGCAGGAAGAGTTTTGCCAATTAAATGTTATGTAATTGAAGTGCAATTTTTAGATAAAACTTCTTCAAAATCTAAGTATAATTTTCTTTTATATATGATAATTCCAATAATTCTATTAGGATTATTTTATAGAAAATCTTTTAACCATAAACAAGAAATAGTAGAGGATAAAAACAAGACAGTTTTAGGAGGTTTTATTTTTTATCCAGAACAAAATAAATTAATGCAACAAGCAAAAGAAATCGCACTTTCTAAAAAGGAATGTGAGTTACTGGAAGTTTTGGTAGCAAATATAAATCAGACTGTAAAAAGAGAAGAACTTACTAAAAAGGTTTGGGAAGATAATGGTGTTTTTGTAGGTAGAAGTTTAGATACGTATATTTCTAAACTAAGAAAAAAGCTACAAAAAGACGAGACTATAAAACTAACAAACATTCATGGAATTGGGTATAAATTAGAGGTAAAAAACAAAGAGGTTTTCTTGTAAAATTTCTTTAAATAATGTTAAGAAATAGTCAAACATGTTATTTCAAATTAAAAAATGGTATTTTTGACACTGATTTTTAGATACATAAACGCTATAACATTTGTTAAACTACTATTTATATTCACATAAAACATCCAAAGAATGGGTAACTTTTGTGCATGGTGCAGGAGGTAGTAGTTCTATTTGGTTTAAACAAGTACGCGATTTTAAAAAACGGTTTAATGTTTTAATTTTAGATTTACGTGGACATGGAAATAGTAAGCCAACTCTAAAAGACACTTTTAATCCTAAATACACTTTCGATTCTATAACCAATGATATTGTTGAGGTGATAGAGCATTTACAAATAGAAAAATCGCATTTTATTGGTATTTCTTTAGGCACAATTTTGATAAGAAACTTAGCAGAAAAAAGACCAGAATTGGTAAAAAGTATGATTATGGGTGGTGCCATAATTAAACTAAATTTCCGTTCTCAGATTTTAATGAAGTTGGGTGTAATTTTTAAATCTGTAGTCCCTTACATGCTTTTATATAAGCTCTTTGCTTTTATTATTATGCCAAAGAAAAATCATAAAAAATCGAGATTATTGTTTGTAAACGAAGCTAAAAAATTATACCAAAAAGAGTTTATACGCTGGTTTAAATTAAC
>JANQTK010000259.1 GCA_030731695.1 Polaribacter sp. | reverse complement strand
CAAAATAAGTACAAAAAACTAATAATCCGATAGCGTGGATGTAAGGTGCAAATCCACTATCAGACAAAAGCAAAACGAAGTTTTTTTAGATACGCTAATAGCAATTGCTATTCATATAGCTATTAACAACACTCATATACCGGGAGTTAGGGAAATTATAAAATAAATCGTATTATTGTAATTGCCTTATAATTTCAAAGACTGTCAAGTTTATAATTCATTTTAGAACTATCTTATGAAGACCTTTGCTTCTTTTCTTTTTTTAACTATGATTACCGCAAGTACCAATACAACTAAAAATTATCAAGTGCTAGATACATCACTATACACCTCAATTTTCGGGAAAAATGTACTTGTGTTTGACGACTCTATGGATGTTAAGGGTATTAAGAACACCTTACATGCATTGCATGAGCAGCAGAAATATAACGAATTTGGATCAGAGCGATATGCACTACTTTTTAAACCAGGAACCTATGAATTTGATGTTACTGTCGATTATTATGTTCAGGCACTTGGGCTAGGACGGTATCCGAGCGATGTGATTATCAACGGAGTCGTACAATCAATCACAACAACAAACAACAGTAGTTCATCAAATAATGTAACAACCATGTTTTGGCGTGGAGCCGAAAATTTTAAAGTGGTGCCAAAAGATCATAAAATGGTTTATTGGGCGGTATCTCAGGCTGCTCCATACAGACGTATGCATGTTGTGGGTGATATTAATTTTGATAAAGGCGGTTGGGCAAGTGGGGGAGTTCTTGCCAATTCTCTTATAGAAGGCAGGGCAGGATTAACCTCTGGACAGCAATGGTTTACAAGAAATGCAACCATTGGATCGTGGGAAGGAGGCAACTGGAATAGGGTATTTGTTGGGGTAGAAGGTGCACCAAAGGATGCATGGCCTTTACAGCCAACAACCATCATAAAAAAAACACCGATAATTCGTGAAAAACCGTTTCTTACCTTCACGAAATCTGGAGAGTATGCTGTTTTTGTGCCTGCATTGCTTCGTGAAACTTCGGGTCCTTCCTGGGTAAAAGGGGATGAGAAGGGTGAACTCATTTCAATGGATTCATTCTATATAGCTTTTCCTGAGAAAGACAATGCAACTTCTATAAATAAAGCCTTGACGGATGGCAAGCATATTCTTCTTACGCCTGGGATCTATAACATAAATCAAACGCTTATCGTTACAAAACCCAATACCATAATTCTGGGACTTGGATTGCCAACGCTCATTCCTCAAAACGGAAAAATAGCATTGACTACCCATGATATTGCTGGAGTAAAATTAGCTGGTTTTATGGTAGATGCGGGCCCTGACTTGTCACCCACACTGATACAAATTGGATCCGTAGATTCAGATACTGATTATTCTGATAACCCCATTTCTCTTCATGATATTTATTGCAGAGTTGGAGGGGCGGTTGTTGGTCAGGCGGAGACTATGGTAACGATTCATAGCAATGATGTGATTGCCGATCATTTTTGGTTATGGTTTGCCGATCACGGAATCGGAACTGAATGGAGGGAAGGACAAAATAAACACGGACTTGTGGTGAATGGCGACCGTGTAACGATCTACGGATTGTTCAACGAGCATTTTCAAGGGTATCAAACACTTTGGAACGGAGAACATGGCAGTACCTATTTTTATCAATCAGAAATTCCCTACAGCCCACCTAGTATTGCAGCGTGGAATGATCACGGAAAGTCCGGGTACGCATCGTATAAAGTTGCGGAGAACGTTCAAAATCACAAAGCCTTTGGATTAGGCATTTACAGTTTTTTTAGAGGTGAACCCACAATTTCTAACAATGTCAGACTTGAAAATGCTATAGAAGTTCCCAACCATTCAGGAATTGAAATCATACATATCTCCACCTTTGCAGGTCGCCATGGAGGCATCAATCATATAATTAATGGACTAGGCGAAGCAACAAATAGTGGAGAGCTAAAGCATTATGATCGTTATAAAGGGAAGAAATAGTGTTTTTTATCGATAGTCCAATAGCGAATTTGCAATCCGTGCCTAGATCAACTATCAAAACAAATCATACTACCGCACGAACAATGTCATTAAGTTAGGGAGTTATTTGTATTTTTTGACTAATACATAAAATCACAAAATGTAAACAAACAATGAGATTCCTCCTGCGTCGGAATGACAAAACAGTGTGCGTTTTTCGTTAACTTAATGACATTGTTCGTGCGCTATCAGGGAAAGTATTTTAAATTGTAGCAATCTATCAAAATATTATTCCATTGCTACATTATGCCTGATAGCGCGGATTTGCAATCCGTGCCTAGAACAACTATCAAAACAAATCAAGCACTAAAATTTCCAATTCATACTCTAAATCAGCATAGTTTCTAGCAGAACTAAAATAATAATCTTCAGGTAAAGCAACTATTTTTTCTTTTACAGCATTATTGTGAATGTATGTTATTTTCTGCTTTATAAAGTCATTACTATAAATATGCTCTGCATGATAACCATCTTGCCAAACTTTATATTGCTGTTTTCTTTTTAAATGAGAACAAGCTTGGCTAAAATAATCTAACATCCACTCTCTTCTGCTTTCGGGTTCCTCAATAATGGTTTGTATTATTTTTTTAGAGGTAAACTTCTTAAAATCTCGAATTACATCAGACAAAATAAAACCTGAAGTAGCTTTACAAAATAAATGTAAATGGTTGGACATTAGTGTCCATGCATAAATCTCTAAACCCTTATGCTCTTGGCAATGTTTTAAGGCATTAGTGATAACATACTTCTGGTTTAACCTTGTAAAAACGTCTACCCAACCCTCTGTTGTTATGGTTATAAAATAGGCTTCGTCTGTTGAAGTTGCTTTGTATTTAGTAGACATGTAAGTTTTATTTAGAAACAAATATATTGAAGTATATTAATTATAGATTTATTTTTTTATTATCACGGATTGCAAATCCGCGCTATCAGGAGTCGGAATGAC
>JANQTK010000258.1:3031-13227 GCA_030731695.1 Polaribacter sp. | reverse complement strand
TAGAAAAATGAGTACACAAAAAATCGCAACGAACGCGTTGCACGCAGGACATGATGTTACAAAAAATGGTGGAACAAGAGCTGTTCCTATTTACCAAACAACATCGTATGTTTTTAATGATTCGAATCATGCTGCAAACCTATTTTCGTTAAAAGAATTAGGATTTATTTACACCCGATTAAACAATCCAACCAATCAAATTTTACAAGATCGATTGGCAGCTATTGAAGGTGGAATTGGAGCTGTCGTTTTTGCCTCTGGAACAGCAGCAATTTCAACAGGGTTGTTAACCTTATTAAAAGCAGGCGATCACATTGTTGCTTCTAGCAGTTTGTATGGAGGAACGTATAATTTACTAAATGTAACTTTGCCAAGATTGGGCATTACAACTACGTTTGTGGACGCTTCCAATCCTGAAAATTTTAGAACTGCAGTTCAAGATAACACAAGAGCTTTTTTTGTAGAATCATTGGGAAATCCAAAATTAGATGTGTTGGATTTAGAAGCCATTTCAACAGAAGCAAAAGCGGCAAAAGTTCCTTTTATTGTAGATAATACAGTAGCAACTCCTGCCCTACTAAACCCAATAAAACACGGCGCTGATATTGTGATTCACTCGTTGACAAAATACATTGGTGGTCAAGGAAATTCGTTAGGAGGAGCTATTATTGACGCTGGAACTTTTGATTGGTCTAATGGAAAATTTCCCGAATTTACAGAGCCTTCAGCGGGTTATCATGGCTTGAAATATTATGAAGCATTGGGCGCAGCTTCTTATACATTCAAACTAATTTTAGAAGGTTTGCGTGATTTTGGTGGCGCATTGAGTCCAACAAATGCTTTCAATATCATTCAAGGTTTGGAAACACTTTCTGTAAGAATCAAACAACATTCTCAAAATGCCTTAGAAATTGCCAAATGGTTGGAACAACAAGATGAAGTTGCTTGGGTAAACTATCCTGGTTTAGAAAGTAGTGCCTACAAATCTTTGGCTGATAAATATTTGCCAAATGGTCAAAGTGGGATTGTAACTTTTGGTGCAAAAGGCGGATTTGAAGCAGCAAAAACCATTGCTGATGAAACCAAATTATTCTCATTATTGGCAAATATTGGCGATACAAAATCGTTAATCATTCATCCATCAAGTACAACACATCAACAATTAAATGTAGAGCAACAAAAAAGTACTGGAGTAACTACTGATTTGATTCGACTTTCTGTTGGTATTGAAGATGTTGAAGATTTAAAAGCCGATTTAAAAGCTGCATTTGCTAAAATTTCAAAATAAAAAAACTTGTGAAGCACGATTTGCCTTTTATTATCATTCCAAATTTCATCACCGAAAGTGGCACTGAATTTCAACATATGGAATTGAGCTATCAATTATTTGGACAGCAACTGGGCAATGCTCCTGTGGTTTTAGTAAATCATGCGTTGACAGGAAATAGTCATGTTGCAGGAGAAAATGGTTGGTGGTCAGATATTATTGGTGATGAAAAAACGATTGACACTCAAAAATATACCGTACTTACTTTTAATATTCCTGGTAATGGTTTTGACGGATTTGTGATAGACGATTATAAAAGTTTTATTGCAAGAGACATTGCACGTATTTTTTTAATCGGATTGAAAGAATTAAAAATAACGCAGCTTTTTGCCTTGATTGGAGGTTCGTTAGGTGGAGGAATTGCTTGGGAAATGGTGGTTTTGAACACCAAATTAACTCAACATTTTATTCCTGTTGCTACAGATTGGAAATCCACAGATTGGTTGATTGCCAATTGTCAAATTCAAGAACAATTTTTGGTGAATTCTAGCAATCCTGTGCATGATGCAAGAATGCATGCCATGTTGTGCTACAGAACTCCTGAATCTTTTAAAAAACGTTTTCAGCGTTCTAAAAATGAAGCATTGTCAATTTTTAATGTAGAAAGTTGGTTGTTGCATCATGGAAAAAAATTGCAAGAACGTTATCAATTGTCTTCTTACAAACTAATGAATCAGTTGTTAAAGTCAATTGATGTGACCAATAATGGAAAAATTCCGATGGAAATTTTAGACACTATTGAAGCAAATATTCACATCATTGGCGTAGATTCTGATTTGTTTTTTACAGCAGATGAAAACAGAGAAACACACAGAAAATTGGCATTAACTAAAGAAAATGTAACGTATAATGAAATCAATTCTGAGCATGGTCATGACGCATTTTTGATAGAATACGACCAATTGCAAAAAATTATTGAACCTATTTTTAATAAAGATTACAGAGCTAAAAAAATGAAAGTTGTAAAATTCGGAGGAAAATCTTTAGCCAATGAAACTGGATTGCCTTTTGCGATTGAAATCATTCTTGATAAAATCAAACAAAAGGAAAAATTCACGATTGTTGTTTCTGCCAGAGGAAATACCACAGATGAACTAGAAGCCATTTTAGAGAAAGCAGCTGCAAAAAAAGCTTATCAAACCGATTTTGAAAAACTGCAAGCTTATCAGTTAGCGCCAAATAAAAATGTAAATTTTTCATCAGAATTCAATAAACTAAAAAGTATTTTCGAAGGAGTTTCTTTGTTGGGAGATTACAGTGAAAAAATCAAAGACGAAGTCTTGGCTCATGGAGAATTACTTTCGGTAAAATTATTGGCAAGTTTGTTAGAAAAAGAGGGAATTCCTGTTGCAATTGTTGATGCTAGAAAACTAATCATTACCGATGAAAATTTTGGAAATGCACAGCCAATCAAAACAATTTCCAAAGAAAATACGGTTAAATTTTTCAAGGAAAATAGTAAAACACTCAATTTAGTTACCGGTTTTATTGCAAGCAATCAAAAAAACGAAACCACTACATTAGGCAGAAATGGCAGCAATTATACTGCTGCATTGTTAGCAAATTTTTTAGATGCAGATGAATTGCAAAACTATACCCATGTAAACGGAATTTTCACTGCAAATCCTGAGTTGGTAACTGATGCCAAAAAAATTGAGCAATTATCATTTTCAGAAGCAAATGAATTGGCAAATTTTGGCGCAACAATTTTACACGCCAAAACCATCATTCCGTTATTAGAAAAAAACATCAATTTACGCATTTTAAATACGTTTAATAAAGAGGATAAAGGCACGTTAATCACCTCTGAAAGTGATACAAAAGGTATCAAATCCATTTCAACAATTACCAATGTTTGCTTACTGAATTTTGAAGGTAGAGGTTTGTTGGGAAAAGTAGGTGTTGATGCACGAATTTTTAAAACGTTGAGTGCTAAAAACATCAGTGTAAGTATTATTTCTCAAGGCTCTTCTGAAAGAGGAATTGGTTTTGTGATTGAAGAAAGCAAAGCTGAAGAAGCTGTAAAAGCGTTGGAAAATGAGTTTGAAAGTGATTTTTATTCACAAGATGTCAACCAAATTTCGATCATCAAAAATGTGGCTGTCATTTCGATTATTGGGCAAGATTTGAGCGAATTTCATCATCCATACAATGCGTTGATTAAAAATCAAATTGTGCCTTTGCTTTTTAACAATTCAATTACAGGAAAAAATGTGAGTATTGTTGTAAAAAAAGAACAATTGCACAAAGCTGTTAATGTGATTCATGGACAAGTTTTCGGAGTTTCTAAAAAAATAAATATTGCCATTTTTGGGAGAGGTTTGGTAGGCAGCACGTTAATCAATCAAATTTTGGAAAATAGTGCTTCCATTTTAGAGAGAAGAAAAATTCAGTTACATGTTTTCGCTGTGGCAAATTCTAAAAAAATATTGTTGAATAAATCAGGCGTTTCTGCGAATTGGGAACAGGAATTAGCAACAAATGGTGATGAAAATGCCACTATAGTTGATGTCATCAATTTTGCAAAAACATATCATTTAGAAAATTTAATTGCTGTTGACAACACTGCAAGTGCGGATTTTGTAAAACAATATATTCCGTTGATTGAAGCTGGTTTTGATTTGGTTTCCTGCAATAAAATCGCGAACACATTATCTTTTGATTTTTATAAAAAATTACGTTCAAAATTAAAAGAATACAAAAAACAATATTTATACGAAACCAATGTTGGTGCAGGTTTACCTTTGATTGACACCATCAGATTATTGCATGAATCTGGAGAAAATATCACTAGAATTCGAGGTGTGTTTTCAGGAACGTTGAGTTATTTATTCAACACATTTTCTGCGGAAGAAATTTCATTTTCAGCAGTATTGCAAGATGCTATTTCCAAGGGATTTACAGAACCTGATCCAAGAGATGATTTGGGTGGTGTTGATGTGGCAAGAAAATTACTAATTTTAGCACGAGAATTGGATTTGGAAAACGAGTTGCATGAAGTGGATGTTCAAAATTTGATTCCAGAAAATTTGAGAGGTGGAACTGTTGCTGATTTTATCAATAATTTAGCGTTATTGAATGGCGAATATCAAACCTTAAAAAACAATCAAAAACCCAATAATGTATTGCGTTATATTGGTGAATTGAGTGGTGATTTATCCAAAGAAAAAGGAATTTTAGAAGTAAAATTAGTATCTGTTTTACAGAATTCACCTTTAGGTTCATTGAAAGGTTCTGACGCGATTTTTGAAATTTATACAGAATCGTATGGAGAACAACCCATTGTAATTCAAGGTGCTGGAGCAGGTGCAAAAGTCACTGCAAGAGGTGTTTTCGGAGATATTTTACGATTGGCAAAACATAATAATTGACACACAGTGTCATTCTGAACTTGTTTCAGAATCTCATAAAAATATAAAATGAGTACTAAAAAACATTTCGAAACAAACGCAATAAGAAATCAGACTGAAAGAAGTCAGTTTTCTGAACATTCAACACCATTATATCTCACATCAAGTTTTGTTTTTGAAGATGCTGAAGACATGCGTGCTTCTTTCGCAGAGGAAAAAGAACGCAATTTATACAGCCGATTTACAAATCCGAATACAACCGAATTTGTAAACAAAATTGTTGCGATGGAAGGTGCAGAAGCAGGTTACGCGTTTGCAACTGGAATGGCTGCAATTTTCACATCGTTTGCAGCGCTTTTAAAAGCAGGAGATCACATTGTTTCTTGTAGTTCCGTTTTTGGTTCTACACATGCAATGTTTACCAAATTTTTACCAAAATGGAATATTGAAACGTCGTATTTTAAAGTTGATGAGGTTGATTTGGTGGAATCTTTAATTCAAGAAAACACCAAGATTTTATATATTGAAACGCCTACAAATCCGGCTGTTGATATTTTAGATTTAGAAAAAATTGGTGAAATTGCCAAAAAACACAACCTAATTTATATTGTAGATAATTGCTTTGCAACACCTTACGTTCAGCAACCCATCAAATTTGGAGCTGATTTGGTGATTCATTCTGCCACAAAATTGATTGATGGTCAAGGCAGGGTTTTAGGTGGAATTACAGTTGGAAACAAAGAATTGATGCACGAAATTTACTTGTTTGCACGAAATACAGGACCTGCAATGTCGCCTTTCAATGCGTGGGTTTTATCAAAAAGTTTGGAAACTTTGTCAATTAGAGTTGAAAAACATGCTGAAAATGCTTTGAAAGTTGCCGAATTTTTGGAACAACATCCAAACGTAAAAATGGTAAAATATCCTTTTTTAAAATCACATCCTCAATATGAAATTGCCAAAAAACAAATGAAATTAGGAGGAAATATTGTCGCTTTTGAAATCAAAGGAGGTATTGATTCAGGAAGAACTTTTTTAAACAACATCAAAATGTGTTCATTATCCGCAAATTTAGGCGATACAAGAACTATTGTAACACATCCATCTTCCACAACACACAGTAAATTATCTGAAAAAGACAGATTAGAAGTTGGTATCACAGATGGTTTGGTGCGTGTTTCAGTGGGTTTGGAAAATGTGGCTGATATCATTTCTGATATTGAACAAGCATTGGCTTTTGATGCTTAGTTATTAGAATTTTAAAGACAGTTCAAAGTTCAGAGTGCAATATTTTAAGTTAAATATTCAAACCAAAAACTAACAACTAAAAGCTAAAAACTAATATATTTGTTTCATGCTGTCTAAAAAAACAAAATACGGAATCAAAGCGCTAACTTATTTGGCGAAACAACATGACAAAAGTCCTGTGCAAATTGCTACGATTTCAAAAAGTGAAAATATTTCACTGAAATTTTTAGAAAGCATCTTGTTAACACTCAGAAAAACAGGTTTTTTAGGATCTAAAAAAGGAAAAGGTGGAGGTTACTATTTATTAAAACATCCATCAGAAATTTTAATGACAGATGTAATGCGTGTTTTGGAAGGTCCCATTGCAATGGTTCCTTGTGTAAGTTTGAATTTTTATGAAAAATGTGATGACTGTCCTGATGAAAATGCTTGCTCTGTTCACAATTTAATGATACAAGTAAGAGACAGTACGTTAGCAATTTTCAAAAATACTTCTCTAGAAAAATTGACAAATAATGAGTTTTGATCTGATGAAAAAAATACTCCTCATTTTAGTAGTTTTTTGCTCACTTCAAAATTTTTCTCAAAATGAAAAACCGTTAAAAACGAAGTTTACCAACTTTTTATCAAAATCCTATTACAGCATCAATTTAGGAGGGATTTTTTATCCATTTTCCAATGATAATCTGATTGATGGTTTTGAAACGGAGACTTTTAGTCGCAATTGGTTTTCTGGAAGATTGTTGTTAGGTCACAAAATTACAGATGATTTTTCCCTGCAATTTGGCACAATGCGTCCTGCAGCTTGGTTTAAATATGACAACGTAAATAATATTGGTTATGACAGAAGTGTTTGGATCAATGCTTGGTCTTTGTCGTTGAAAAAAGATTTTAAAATTGCTGAAAAATCATCCTTTTATGTAGAATCTGGAATTGCAAATGTTACCAGATTTGGATTTTCAATTGATAATCAAGTGATTTATGAGGATGCACATTTTGCCAGTTTATTGTATGGTTTTGGTGTACAATATTGGCTAACAGATAAATGGCGTTTGTCAGCAAATGGTACTTTTTTACCAAAATCAACCAAACACAATCAACCTTCTATTTCGCAAGCAACTTTGGGTTTTGAATATCATTTGAAACAAGTGGATGATAAAACTGCGGAAGAATATGCCACAAACCAATACTTTTTTCCAAACAATATTTTACAAGTAAGTTATGGTACTAGTGCCATTGGTTTTGGTGTGAATCGCTTTTTTGGAATGAGCTTAAAAGTAGGCAATTTCGAGAGTTTTGGAATTCCGATATTTTGGGTTGGTGAAGCCAAAGCTACCAATGCATTTTCGCTAACTTATCAACGATTGATTTATCGATCAGAAAAAATATTTTCATTGGATTGGGGCGCAAGTGTAACTGCTTTTCAATCGTCATTAAACCATGAAAATGTGTTTGCTTTTTCCATTTTCCCAGTTTTGCGTTTCTATTTATTGCGAAGAGATGGGTATGATTTTTACACAAATTACTCCTTAATTGGCCCTACTCTATTGACCAAAAGTGATATTGATGGATTAGAAACAGGTCCTAAAGTAATTTTTCAAGACACTATGGGTTTTGGAGTTTTTTTTGGAAAAAACAGAAAATACAATGCTGAATTACGCATCATGCATTATTCAAATGGGAATATTTTTACTAGAAATGATGGTGTTGCAATTCCACTACAATTTACATTAGGAAAAACTTTTTAGTAAAAATCATACAAACCTTATTATATTCCATCTTTATTGTATTTCAAAGCCTTATAATTTTATCACAAATACTGTTAATTTGATAATATTTTAAGTGATTTCTTTATAATCTACTAAAACTATAGGGTTTAAATAAATTTCACATTTTTTTTACTGTTTTATTTTTCTAATATCCGTAAGTTTGCATACCCTATTAATACGATAGGGTTTGTATAAATATGATTGCAAGTCAAATGATTTTTAATAAAGCAGCATCAAAAAGTAGTTTTGAAGAAGATAAAAAATCCGAAAAACCTTTTAGAAGTATTGTCAAAGCATTTAGCTGGAGAATTGTTGGAACGCTTGATACATTAATTGTTTCTTTTTTTATTACTCAAAAAGTTTCCATTGCAGCATCAATTGCCTCAATAGATTTTATGACAAAAATAGTGTTGTATTTCTTTCACGAAAGAATTTGGAATGCAGTAAAATGGGGAAAAAAATGAGTTTAGATATCCAAAAAATAAACAAAGAATTACAAGATAAAAGTCCGAATGAAATTATTTCATGGGCAATCAGTATTGCAAAAAATCCAATTGTAACAACAAATTTCAGACCTTATGAAGTGGCGATTTTAAACGCAGTTACCGAAGTTAAAAAAGACATTAAAGTAATTTGGTGCGATACAGGTTACAACACTGTTCAAACATACAAACACGCTGAATTATTGATTGCAAAATTGAATTTAAACATTCATTTATATACACCAAAACAAACAGTTGCGCATAGAAATGTGGTTTTGGGTGTGCCAAGCATAGATAATCCAAAACATCAAATTTTTACGGAACAAGTAAAATTAGAACCATTTGCAAGAGCCATGAAAGAGCATCAACCAGATGTTTGGTTTACGAACTTAAGAAAAGGTCAAACTGCTTTTAGAGATAGTATTGATATTATTTCTCAAAGTAAAGACGGTATTTTAAAAGTCAGTCCATTTTATCATTGGTCAGATGAAGATTTAGATGCGTATTTATCTGAAAAACAATTGCCTAACGAGTTTGTGTATTTTGATCCAACAAAAGTAGAAAGTAATAGAGAGTGTGGTTTGCATTCCTAAAAAATAATAAAAATGAGTCAAAAAATCCTACAAGTAAATGCTTTAGAAAGCGAAGCCATTTATATTTTTAGAGAGGTTGTTGCCCAATTTGAGCGCCCTGTATTGCTTTTTTCTGGAGGAAAAGATAGCATTACACTAGTTCGTTTGGCGCAAAAAGCGTTTTATCCAGCTAAAATTCCTTTTCCATTACTACACATTGATACAGGTCATAATTTTCCTGAAACGATTGAATTTAGAGACAAATTGGTAAGTGATTTAGGATTGGAATTGATTGTTAGAAACGTGCAAGATAATATTGATAATGGCAAAGTTAAAGAAGAAAAAGGCAGGTATGCCAGCAGAAATATTTTGCAAACTGAAACGCTGTTAGATGCCATTGAAGAGTTTGATTTTGATGCTTGTATTGGAGGCGCAAGAAGAGATGAAGAAAAAGCAAGAGCCAAAGAACGAATTTTTTCTGTAAGAGATGATTTCGGTCAATGGGATGAAAAAAACCAACGTCCTGAATTGTTTGACATGCTAAATGGACGCATTGAATTGGGGCAAAATGTGCGCGTTTTTCCCATTTCAAATTGGACAGAATTAGACGTTTGGTCTTACATTGAAAAAGAGCAAATTGAAATTCCATCTATTTATTTCGCGCACAAAAGAAAAACATTTATTCGTGACGGATTTATTTGGTCCGCCAATGATGAAGTGGTTTATAGAGATGAATATGAGGAAGTTATAGAAAGAACTGTGCGTTTTAGAACTGTGGGTGACATGAGCTGTACAGCTGCTGTGATTTCAGATGCAGCTACAATTGATAAAGTTGTGGAAGAAATTAGAGATGCTTCTATTTCCGAAAGAGGTGCCAGGATTGACGATTCACGCTCAGAAGCAGCCATGGAAAAACGCAAACAACAGGGGTATTTTTAAAGAGCCCCCTTTCCTCCAAAGGGGAGAAAATTGGAATGCAATTCCAAGAAAATAAGTATTGAAATTTTCAGAATTAAAATAAATAAAAAAATACTCAAAATGAGTTCCTTCTTTTTCGGAGGTATTGAATTGTCTTATGAGTTACACAAAAACACAAACGAATTCAACTCCTTCCCTTTTGGGGAAGGTTGGGATGGGGCACCTAAAAATAGCAACAGCAGGAAGTGTAGATGATGGAAAAAGCACTTTAATTGGTCGACTTTTATACGATACAAAATCATTAACAACTGATAAATTAAAAGCCATTGAAGAAAAAAGCAAACAACGTGGTTTTGATTATTTGGATTTTTCTTTAGCAACTGATGGTTTAATTGCAGAACGTGAGCAAGGTATTACAATTGATGTTGCGCATATATATTTTTCAACACCAACCAAAAGTTTCATTATTGCTGATTCTCCTGGACATGTTGAATACACACGAAATATGGTAACTGGTGCTTCAAATGCGC
>JANQTK010000258.1:1806-2931 GCA_030731695.1 Polaribacter sp. | reverse complement strand
GAAACCTTGTTGCATTATTTAGAAAATATTGATGCCAAATTATCAAGTGATAGCACAAAAGCACGTTTTCCTGTGCAAACTGTCATCAGACCAAAAACTGCTGAATATCATGATTTTAGAGCGTATGCTGGTAAAATTTATGGAGGCGATTTTTCGGTTGGAGACCAAGTGTTGGTGTTGCCTTCTTTGACAAAATCAACCATCAAAAATATCTACTTTTTTGATCAAGAATTTGATACAGCGCTTTCAGGAAGTTCAGTTTCTATCACTTTAACGGATGATGTAAATGTGAGCAGAGGTGATATGATTGTAAAAATTGATGAAATTCCAACCATTGCAAAAGAGTTGGAAGCAACTATTTGTTGGATGGATAAAGAACCGCTTCAAAATTCTCAAAAATATTATTTGAAACATGGTGTCAATGATGTGCAAGCAAAAATCACCCAATTATCAACTATTTTAAAAACCGATTTTTCTGGAGTTGAAGAAAATCCAACAACGTTGACTTTAAATCAAATTGGAGACATTCAATTAAAAGTAAGCAAACCACTTTTTTTTGACACCTATAAAAAACATAAATACAATGGCGCTTTTATCTTAATCAATCCAAAAACAAACAATACTGTAGGTGTTGGATTTATAAAAAGCCCCCTTTAATCCCCCAAAGGGGGAATTTAGCAAGTTTGTTAAAAGAAGTAAAAAATATAATAATTAATAACAATTCTTACACCCGAGTAAGAGTTCTTCCCCTTTGGGGAAGTTAGAAGGGGCTGTTATGAGAAGTTTTAGGACAGAAATAGAAAATCCAGTTGTTGAAAAAGACATTATTGAATTGGCAAATAAAATTGAGCAATTCAATAATCTTCAGATAGATGAAGAGAAATTCAGAAGTTTACGTTTGGCAAGAGGCGTGTATGGCCAACGTCAACAAGGTGTTCAAATGATTCGCATCAAATTGCCTTATGGCAAAGTAAAAAGCAATCAATTGCATAGAATTGCCAACGTTTCTGATGAATATTCAACAGGGAAATTGCACATTACCACACGTCAAGATATTCAAATTCATTATGTTGATTTGAACAGAACTCCTGAATTGTGGGCTGAATTAGAAAAAGACGATGTTAC
>JANQTK010000258.1:0-1706 GCA_030731695.1 Polaribacter sp. | reverse complement strand
TTGGAAGATTTTAAAGATTTGGTAGCTGCTGAACAAAATGCGATTGAATTCAAATCCGTTGAAATTGATGTTGAAAACTATGAATACGCAAAACCAGTTCAAATATCAGTTCCTGAAGTTTCAATTACGGATAAAAAAGCTTTTGAAATTTGGAAATCAACCAACGTAATTCCTCAAAAACAAAAAGGGTACGTTGCAATTGGAGTCAAAGTTTTATTAGGGAATTTTTATACGGATACAGCAAGAAAATTGGCTGATTTAGTATCAAAATATGCAGCTTCTGAAATCCGTTTTACATTGCGTCAAAATCTATTAATTCCGTTTGTAAAAGAAGAATTGTTAGAGTTTTTCTACTCAGAATTAACAAAATTAAACTTTACAGAGCCCGGTTACAACAAAGCTGTTGACATTACAGCCTGCCCAGGAACAGACACGTGTAATTTGGGAATTGCAAGTAGTACAGGAATTGCTGAAAAGTTAGAAGATGTTATCAAAACAGAATATCCACAACTTTTAGCAAACCAAGATTTGGTAATAAAAATTAGTGGTTGTATGAATGCTTGTGGACAGCATAATATGGCAAATATTGGTTTTCAAGGAATGTCTGTAAGAACTCCTGAAAAATTGGTGGCTCCTGCCCTACAAGTATTGTTAGGTGGTGGAAATTTGGGAAATGGAAAAGGTATTTTTGCGGATAAAGTAGTAAAAATTCCAAGTAAAAGAGGTCCAGAAGCTTTGCGAAGAATTTTAAATGATTATCAAGAAAATGCAAACCAAATTGATTTTACAACTTATTATCAACAAAAAGGGAAGAAATATTTTTATGATTTTTTGAGCGATTTGCAAGACGCTACAAACCTTACTCAAGATGATTTTATTGATTGGGGAAACAGCGAAACCTATGTTCAAGAAATTGGTGTTGGAGAATGTGCAGGAGTGGTCATTGATTTGATAGCAACTCTATTTTTAGAGAGCGAAGAAAAAATTGAAAAAGCAAAAGAATCACATCAAAACGAAGTGTATTCAAATGCTATTTACCACGCTTACAGTTCGTTAGTGAATTCTGCAAAAGCCCTGTTATTGTCAGAGGATATCAGTACAAATTCGCATGCTAACATCATTCAACAGTTTGATGAGTGTTTTATTTCGTCAGGTAAAATCAGTTTAGAGACTACTTTTTCGACTTTGATTTATCAAATTCAAGAACAAAAACCAACAGGGATTTTTTCGGAAAAGTACATCAATGATGCAACTTATTTTTTAGAAAAAGTAAGGGCATTCAGAACATTAGAAACTTCTATTTAAAAAGAAAATTTTAGATGTTATCATTTCTTGTTAAATAAAAATAGTAAGTAAACAATGAAAAATATAAGAACTTATATAGAGAATACTTTCCCCCCTTTGGGGGTTAGGGGGCTCTTAACGGTTGTTGGAGCTGGCCCTGGAGATATAGATTTGATTACTGTAAAGGCAATCAAAGTGCTAAAAACAGCGGATGTTGTTTTGTATGATGCCTTGGTAAATGAGGAAATTTTAGAGTATGTAAATCCAAAAGCAGAACTCATTTTTGTTGGAAAAAGAAAAGGCTGTTATGCCTATCAACAGGAACAAATTAACGAATTGATTGTGGCGCGTGCAAACAAATTCGGACATGTAGTTCGCCTAAAAGGAGGAGATCCTTTTATTTTTGGACGTGGTGCAGAAGA
>JANQTK010000257.1:8585-13250 GCA_030731695.1 Polaribacter sp. | reverse complement strand
ATGTTTGGTCGCTTTTAGGAATGGAATATTTGTATTTGGATGATTATTCAAACGCGCGTTCTTACTTTGAAAAGTGTTTGTATGAGGACGAAGAGGACTATTCTGCGCTTTACAACATCATTTATTGTTATGATATGTGCAATGAAAGTGAATTGGCAATTCCTTTTTTGAATGATTATATTGATAAAAATCCTTATTGTGAAGTTGCTTGGCATCAATTAGGAAGGCAGTATTTTATGTTGGATATGTTTCAAGAAGCTTTAACAGCTTTTGATTATGCCATTTTAATTGATGAATCATTTATTGGTGGATATTTAGAAAAGGCAAAAACATTAGAAGAATTAAAACAATATAAAGAGGCAATTGATCATTATTTAGTAACATTAGATTTAGATGATCCTACTGCTTTTGCTTTGGTTCGAATTGGAGAATGTTATGAGAAATTGCACAAATACGATGCAGCAATTTCTTATTACAAAAAAGCGGTTCAAGAAGATCCTCTGTTGGATAAAGCTTGGATTTTGATTACAAATCTCTATTTTCTTAAAGAAAATTATCAAAAGGCAGCCTATTACATCGCAAAAGCATTGAAGATTGATGAAGACAATCCAATGTATTGGAGAAAATATGCCGAAATTAATTTGAAACTAAATTTATTTGAAGAAGTTGTTGTTGGTTATGAAAACTGCTTGAAATTGGATGATGATGACATTGCAATTTATATAGGATTGGTTGATGTTTTGTTGTTTTTAGGAGATTATAATGAAGCTGTTTCAATCCTTTTCAAAGCACAAAAAATCTATACCCATTTCGCCGAAATTGAATATAGATTGGCTGGAGTATACTTTATTTTAAATAATGAAAAATTCGGCAAAAAGCATCTGATAGATGCGTTAAAAATTGATTTTGAATATCATTCCGTTTTAAACGAATTGTTTCCAACTCTTATTGAAAATCCAAAAATCCAAAAATTAATTACTGATTTTAAAAAAGCTACAGAATAATATGCTGATTAGTTTTTTGGATACCAATCCAACTGAACTACATTGATTGCTTTATTTTTTTTAGTTACAATTTCCTTGAATTTTTCTACATCACTCAAACCTTCAGTTCCTCTGTAATGATAAGGATACACTTCTTTTGGTTTGAATGCCAAAACTGCATCCGCAGCATTTTCTATAGTCATGGTATAAGGTAAATTCATACAAACAAAAGCTTTGTCAATATTTTTTAAATTTCTCATTTCAGGAATGTCTTCAGTATCACCAGAAAAATAAATGCGTTCTTTATTGATTGTCACTACATAACCATTTCCTCTGCCTTTTGTATGAAATTTCAATGCTTCTTCTCTTAAATTATACATCGGAATTGCTTCAACTGAAAAGTTTGCAAATTTTTTATGTTCACCATTATTGATGATAATGATTTCTTTTGCTGAGGTATTTTGCAATTGATCTGCAACTGCTTTTGGGGCAATAATTGTTGTTGAAGTCAAATCTAATTCATTCAATGTTTTCATATTTAAGTGATCACCATGAACATCAGTAATCAAAACATACGTTGGTTTTTCAAATTTTGAAAATGCAATTGCACCTCCTGTTGGATCTAAATAAATAATTTCATTTTCGAATGAAATCACTGCAGTAGCGTGAGAAATTGGTGTAATTTTTACAGTATCTTTTTTATTTTCATAATTAAAGCTAAAAAGTGAAATGCTTAATATTAAAAGGCATAATTTAATTTTCATTGTAATTGAATTTATTTTTTTCAAAGGTAAAAAGATTCTGAGAAGCAGATTGTTAACTTTTCTTTAAAATCAACTATATTCGTACCCAAAAAATACAGGATGAGTAGAACAATTAAAGATTATTTAGTGATTGGTTTTAAAGGAATAGCTATGGGTGCTGCAGATGTTGTTCCAGGAGTTTCTGGAGGGACAATTGCTTTTATATCAGGAATTTACGAAGAATTACTAGGTTCCATTAGTAGTGTAAACTTTAGTTTGGTAAAAACTTTAAAAAACGAAGGTTTCAAAGCAGCTTGGAGACAAGTAAATGGAAATTTTTTAGCAGCTCTTTTATCAGGAATTTTTATAAGTATAGTTTCTTTATCAAAAATTATTAAATGGTTGTTAGAAAATGAACCCATTTTGTTGTGGTCTTTTTTCTTTGGATTGGTGTTAGCCAGTATATTTTATATTGGTAAACAAATTGAAAAGTGGAATTTTAAAATAGGTATCTTAGGAATTATTGGTGTTGTTTTTGGATATGTTATTACCATTTTACCTGCAACAAATACCTCGGATATTAGCTATGCCTTTTTAATTTTTTCTGGTGCAATCGCTTCTTGTGCAATGATTTTACCGGGAATATCTGGTTCGTATATTTTGTTGCTAATTGGAATTTATCCTGTTGTTATGACTGCAATTACTGAAAGAAATGTAACCATATTATCAGCAATTGCAATTGGTGTCGTTATTGGTTTATTGTCATTCTCAAAATTGCTAAAATGGTTATTTGCTCACTATAAGCAAGAAATGTTGGTGGTTTTAACAGGAATAATGTTGGGTTCTTTAAATAAAGTTTGGCCATGGAAAAAGACAGTTTCAACGTATTTAGATAGTCATGGTGAAACAAAACCATTGTTGGAACAAAGTATTTCACCCTTTTCTTTTGAGGGCGATGCTCAATTAATTTGGGCAATAGTAATGTCAGTTATAGGATTTGTTCTTATTTTGTTCATGGAAAAATTAGCTTCAAAAAAACACTAGTGCGGATAGAAAAATCTTTTTTACATAAACTCGGACTTTTTTTTAAAGGTTTGGCAATGGGAGCTGCAAATAAAGTGCCTGGTGTTTCAGGTGGAGCAGTTGCTTATGTTTTGGGATTTTATGAAGAATTGATTTATTCTTTTAAAAAAATCAATATAAAAGCATTTAAGCTTCTTATTGATGGTCGTTTTAAAAGTTTTTACACATACACAAATGCTCAGTTTTTATTGCTAATAATGTCTGGAAGTATGTTCAGTTATTTTAGTGTATCACTGGTTTTAGATTACTTTTTAGTGCATTACGAATTGTATGTTTGGAGTTGGTTTTTTGGAATGATTTTAGGTTCCATTTACTACATCAATAAAGATTTTGGAAAATGGACAAAAACCAATTTAACATTTTTATTTATTGGGACAATTATTGGATTGGCAATTAGTTTTTTAACTCCGGCTAAAGAAAATGACAACCTTTGGTTTGTTTTTTTATGCGGTATTATTGGAGTTTCTGGAATGACACTTCCAGGACTTTCAGGTTCTTTTATTTTGATACTTTTGGGCAATTATGTGTTGCTTTTAGTAGATTCTGTAAACGTTTTATTGGAAGTTATCTTAAGTGTTTTTTCTGGAAATTTTGAAATTTTTTCTGATGCTTCAAAAATGCGTTATATCAAAATAATTAGTGTTTTTACGGCTGGTTCCGCTTTTGGATTGATTTCAATTTCTCATGTTTTAGGATACGTTTTAAAACAATATAATAAAATTGTAAACGCCTTAATTCTTGGTTTTATAACGGGTTCTTTAGGAATGGTGTGGCCATGGAAAAAAACGGTTTATTTGGAGGAAAATGGCACTTTTTTAGTAGACCAAAAAGGCAATAAAATCATTGAATATTACGAAAGATATTTTCCTGAAATTGTTAGTTACGAAACCCTTTTTGCGGTGTTTTGTATCTTTTTGGGGTTGGGACTAATTTTAGGTATTGATTATTATGACAGAAAACGAAAAAAATAACATTTTTGGATTGCTTGGAAGAAATATATCTTATTCATTTTCAAGAGATTATTTTACTGATAAGTTTCAGAAATTGCATTTAAATAATCATTCATATGTTAATTTTGATATGCAACATTGCGATGAATTTCCTAACATTATTTCTTCTGAAAAAAACTTAAAAGGACTGAATGTTACCATTCCTTACAAACAAGAAATTATCCCTTTTTTAGACGAATTAGATGAAATTGCGAAACAAATTGGTGCTGTCAATACCATCAAAATAACTAAAAACAATACCTTAAAGGGGTATAATTCTGATGCAGTTGGTTTTGAAAAATCAATAAAACCTTTGCTGAAAAATCATCATCAAAAAGCATTGATTTTAGGAACTGGAGGTGCATCAAAAGCAGTTGCTTATGTGTTTCAAAAAAATAACATTTCATTTCAATTTGTGTCCAGAAATCCTGAGGCAATTCAAGAAATTTCATATAAAAACCTTACCCAAGAAATCTTGGAAAGTCATACAATTATTGTGAATTGTTCTCCTCTTGGTACATCACCAAATATTGATAAATATCCTGATATTCCATATCAATTTCTAAATCAACAGCATTTATTGTACGATTTGATATACAATCCTGAAGAGACCGTATTTTTATCTAAAGGAAAAAAGCAAGGCGCTACTATCAAAAACGGATTTGAAATGCTTCAACTTCAGGCTGAGGAATCTTGGAGAATATGGAATGATTTATAGTTCATCAATATAACTTATAAAGAAATCTTGTAAAGTATGTAAGTTGTCCTTATTTTTGTTGACAGTATGATTATAGTATTGTACAACGATCAATAAACATTGTAGATATGTTAGAAAATAGTAAGGATAATTCCAGTAAAATTGAAAAT
>JANQTK010000257.1:0-8485 GCA_030731695.1 Polaribacter sp. | reverse complement strand
ACGTCTTCAAGTTATTGAAGAGTTAAAAACCTTGATTGATGATGCTGAGGTTTCTAAAATGTATAAAAATTTCAAGGCAATTCAAGAAAAATGGAATTCAATTGGCGGTGTTCCAAAATCTACTTACAATGATACTTGGAAAACCTATCAACATCATGTAGAACGTTTTTATGATTTATTGCACTTAAGTAATGATTTTAGAGATTTAGATTTTAAACATAATTTAGATGAGAAACTTAAGATTATTGAAAAAGCAGAAGCATTAGCCAACGAAAAAGATATCAATTTTGCTGCAAAACAATTGCAAGAATTGCATAAAATTTGGAAAGAAGATATTGGACCTGTAGCTAGAGATGTGAGAGAAGAAGTTTGGCAAAAATTCAGTGATATTACAAAAAAAATTCATGATAAAAGACATGAGTATTTTAAAGAAATTCACTCGAAGTATGATGAGATGATTGACAAAAAAATGTTAGTTATCGCTGAAATTAACGCTTTAGATGTTTCTAAAAACAGTACTCATAACGATTGGCAAAAAAGTATTGACGAATTAGAGGCTTTGCGAAAAAAATACTTTGATATTGGCAAACTTCCTTATGCAAAAAGTGAAGAGATTTGGCAAAAATTCAAAAATGCAACCAAAAAGTTCAATGCTGCAAAAAACAAATTCTATAAAGAAGAAAAATCAGAACAGCAAGAAAATTTACAGAAAAAAATGGCATTGATTGAACTGGCTGAATCATTAAAAGATAGTGAAGATTGGGAAATGGCAACCAATGCTATGAAAAAAATCCAATCAGACTGGAAAAAAATTGGTCATGTTCCTCGTAAATTTTCGGATGATATTTGGAAACGTTTCAAGGCTGCTTGTAACTATTATTTCAATAGATTTCATCAACAAAAAAATGCTGTAAGTAAAGAGCAGCAGGTTGTTGTTGATAAAAAAATGGAATATTTAGAGTCATTAAAAACTAAGAAAAAATTTAAAAAGGAAGAGGTTTTTGAGGCAATGAACGAATGGCAAGATTTGGGAAGATTGCCTAAAAATTCAAAACATTTAGATAGTAAATTCAATAAATTAATTGATACCACTTTAGACAATCTCTCATTAGATAAAAACGAAGTTGTTTTCTTAAAATTTAAAAATTTGGTAGATTCTTATTTTGAAAACAATGATTATAGGAAATTGGATAGTGAACAATTATTTGTTAGAAAAAAGATTGATGAAATAGTAAGAGAAATTCAGCAATTGGAAAATAATTTAAGTTTTTTCTCAATTTCTAATAAAAATAATCCTTTGGTTTTGAATGTAAAAAATCAAGTTAATGAATTTAAAGAGGAGTTAGCGGTTTGGAAAGAAAAACTCGATTATATCAAAAAATTAGATTATTAATAAAAATAAAAAACTCGAAGTAATTACACTTCGAGTTTTTTATTAAATATACTTAAAAAATTAAGCCATAATTTGGTCAATTTTTTCTTTCTCTTCAGCTGCTAAAGCAGGATCCACCAAAATTCTTCCACTGTGTTCATCAATGGTGATTTTTTTTCTATTAGCAATGTCTAACTGAACTTGAGGTGGAATTGTAAAATAAGAACCACCAGAAGCACCACGTTCTAAAGCAACAACAGCCAATCCATTTTTTACTTTACTACGGATTCTTTTGTAAGCTGTTAAAAGATGTGCATCAATTACTTGCGAAAATTCTTCAGATTTCTCTAACAATAATTTTTCATCTTTTTCTGTTTCTTTTAGAATCGCATCTAACTCAGCTTTTTTGTGAGCTAAATGAGTTTCTTGTTTTGCTAATTTTTCTTTAGTGCCATTAATGATTTCCGTTTTTTGAGCAATTTTTGCTTTGAACTCATTAATTCTTTTTTCAGCCAACTCAGTTTCTAAAGCTTGGTATTCGATTTCTTTCGATAAAGAATCAAATTCTCTATTATTTCTAACCTTTTTTTGTTGCTCTTCGTATTTTTTTGTCAACGTTTTTGCTTCATCAATAACCAATCTTTTATTGTTGATGTCAGTTTCTAAGTTTGCAATTTCTTGCTCCATATTAGAAACTCTAGTTTTTAAACCAGCAACTTCGTTTTCTAAATCTTCCACTTCTAGAGGCAATTCTCCTCTAACGCTTCTAATTTCATCAATTCTTGAGTCAATAAGTTGCAAGTCATACAACGCTCTTAATTTTTCTTCAACCGAAACTTCTTTCATGTTTATAGGTAATATATTGGATTTGTTCTTTTTTCTGATAAAATGATTGCAAAATTACTAATTTTTTTCGTAAGAAAGTCAACAATCAGGTTTTTTGTAAACTGCTCACTTTCATAATGTCCAATATCAGCTAATAAGATGCTATTTTCGGCTTTAAAAAAATCATGATATTTAAAATCCGCACTTATAAATGCGTCTGCACCAGCTTTTTTTGCAGCTTCAATGGCAAAACTTCCTGACCCACCTAAAAGTGCTACTTTTTTTATTTTTTTATTGAGTAGTACTGAATGTTTGATACATTCTGTTTTCATTGTTTTTTTTAAATATTCTAAAAATTCCTTTTCATTTTGCGCTGAAGACAATTCACCAATCATTCCCATTCCAACATTCTGATAGCTATTTTCAACGGTAATAATTTCGTAAGCAATTTCTTCATAAGGATGATTTTCTTTCAATGCTTTCAGTATTTGAGCTTCATTTTTAAACTCAAAAATCACTGAAATTTGAATTTCTTTTTCGGTGTGTAAAACACCTTTTTCACCTAAAGTTGGATTCGAATTTTCGTTTCCACGAAAAGTTCCTTCACCAGAAACGGAAAACGAACAAGCGTCATAATTCCCAATATTTCCTGCTCCCGCTGAAAAAAGTGAATTTTTTACTTCAACAGCATTTTTTATTGGAACATAGGTTGTCAATTTTTTTAAAATATTTTTTTTAGGGATTAAAATTTTGGTGTTTTTTAGTCCTAAAATTGCACACATTTTTGCAGAAACTCCTTCAATACTATTATCTAAAGCAGTATGAATGGCGTAAATCGCAATTTTATTTTCTATTGCTTTTATAACAACACGTTCCACATAATTTGAGCCGTTTAATTTTTTTAATCCACTAAAAATTATTGGGTGAAAACTGATAATCAGATTACAATTTTTTTCAATGGCCTCATCAATTGTAATTTCAAGAGTATCAAGAGTTACTAAAACTCCTGTGACTTCAGCATCATTTTTCCCTACCAATAATCCTACATTATCAAAATCTTCAGCATATTGTAAAGGTGCAATTTCTTCTAAATAGGATGTAACTTCTTTTACTTTCATTATTTTAAATAAAATTCAAAGTTACAGTTTTCTGATTATCAATCCATAAAAATGCGTTATTTTCGTATTCATGAAATCGCTTTTATAAAGAGTTTTTGAAATAAATATCAAAGATGAAATTGCGATTGCATATGTGACCGCTAAAAAATAAATTTTACACATATGAAACTGCTACGATTTTTATTGTTTCCTTTTGCCATCATGTATGATTTGGTGACAACATTTCGTAATTTTTTGTTTGAAATAGACTTTTTTAAACAAAAAAGATTTCCAATTCCTGTGATTGTTGTTGGAAATCTTTCGGTTGGAGGAACAGGAAAAACTCCTCAAATAGAATATTTAATTCGTTTGCTGAAAAACAAGTATCTAATTGCAGTTTTAAGTAGGGGATACAAACGAAAAACGAAGGGTTTTATAAAGGTAACAAACTCACATTCAGCCAATGAAGTTGGTGATGAGCCTTTGCAGTTTTTTAAAAAATTTCCAGAGGTTTTTGTTGCGGTTGATGAAAAGAGAGTTTCAGGAATTGAGCAAATTTTAATGCATTCAAACACGGATCTTGTGCTTTTAGATGATGCTTATCAACATAGAAAAGTAAAAGGAAGTTTTTATCTGTTGTTAACTAAATTTGATGATTTGTTTGTGGATGATTTTCTACTTCCGACAGGAAATTTAAGAGAAAGTAGGAGAGGAGCTGAAAGAGCAAATGCCATAATTGTGACAAAATGCCCTGAAAATTTCAATGAAAATCATCAAAAAAGCATTGAAAATAAATTGGAAAAATATCAAAAACCAATTTTCTTTACAGCCATTTCTTATTCAAAAATAGTGAAAGGATTTTCAGAAATTTTAGTAGATGATTTATCAAATTTTGAAGTTTTATTGGTAACAGGAATTGCAAATCCAAGTTCATTGATTCGTTTTTTAAATGATCAAAAAATAACTTTTCATCATTTAGAGTATCCTGATCATCATCAATTTTCAACCAAAGATATTGAACAAATCAACTTACAATTTGATGCAATTCAAAATTCAAAAAAGATAATTTTAACCACAGAAAAAGATTACGTTAGATTAAGTTCTGATATTAAATCCTGTAATTATTTAGAAATAGAAACCACTTTTTTAGGAAATCAAAAACAAGATTTTGATAATTTATTGATTGCTCACATAGATGAATTTTCTATCAATAATTGAATTCAAATTTGATTCCTATAAATTCTTCTTATTGGTATTATTTTTGATACTTTTGATGTAAATTATACTAAAATGAAAAATCCCTTTTCACCCTTTTTGTTACTATTTGTCTTTTCTCAAAGTTTTTTTGCTCAGGACACTATTAAACAACAATCTCTTAATTGGGTAGACTCTTATGATGTAGCTTTAAAGATATCAAAGAAAGAAAAAAAGCCTATTTTAATCTATTTTAAAGGGTCAGATTGGTGCGAACCTTGCAAGGTTATTGATGCGGAATTATTTGGAACTAAACGTTTTAAAGACTTATCAGAAAAGAGTTTAGTGCTATTGGAAGTTGACATACCAAAAAAAATTGATTTGTTACCAGTTGAAAAAATTAGTGATAATTATTACTTGAAAAGTAAATACAACATCAAATCATTCCCAACAATTTTGATAGTTAATTATAAGGGCAAAGTTTTAGCAGAAAAGAAGGGATACATTCTTTCTGAGTATTATTTTCCTTTTTTTGAAGAACAAATTAGAAAATATAAGTCATAAAAAAAAGAGGCAATTTTGCCTCTTTTTTTTATGACTTATATTTCAAAATTAATTTTGATTCACAACTCTAAAAGTTGTTCTTCTGTTTACAGCATGCTCTGCTTCAGAACAAACTACATTATCAGAACATTTATTTAATAATTTTGATTCTCCAAAACCTTTTGCAAATAATTGACTTGAATTAATTCCTTTAGAAATTAGGTAATCTAGAACTGCTTTTGCTCTTCTGTCAGATAAATCTTGATTTTCTTTCTTTGTACCTCTCATGTCAGTGTGTGACTCAATGAAAACGGCAACACCAGTTTTTAAGATTGGTAACAATCTTGAGTCAATAATTGTCATAGCACCTTCATTTAATTCAGCACTTGAAAAATCCCAATTAATTGGTAATGGAGTATCATCAATCAATTCACAATCTACTGGTTTCCAAGTTGTCAATCCTCCTTTTTTCACTAGCACTTGTTTACTTACAGATTGATAAATTGCAGGAACAATAACTTCTTCAGTTCTGGCATCTCTAACCAAAACAGTTTTTGTAATTGTTAAATATTCAGGTGCTGTTTGAACAGTTGTTGTAGTTGGTTTTTGAACCATTACTTTTCTTTTGTATGTTTTTCTAACACCAGGAATTGGTATTTTTACAATACTTGCATCACTGACTAATTTTTCAACTGGCATAGTTTTAAATTCTGCTGGGACAGGCTTGTAACACCAATATCTACAATCATCTGGATTATCTGATTGACAATCAGGCAATTTTTCACTCATTTGCCATGTTGCAGTAGCGCCTTTTACTTCTACAGTTTCAAAACCTTGGTTAAAAATAGCGTTTTTCACCTCTATTTTAGTACCATCCTCTTTTTCAAAATAAGTAACTTCTTGTGTCCCCCAAACTGCAGGAACAATAATGATTTCTTCTCCAGCTTCTTTTGTCAATACTTTTTCAGAAATTGTTTTATATTCTGCTGGAAAGGTTACAATTTTTTTATACTCTGGAGAAACAGGAACTTGTATAGATTCATTTTTCCAAATGTCTGGTGTTTTACATCTTACATAACATTTTCCAGGTTCAGGATTTTCTGGTAAATCTTGACCAAATGCAACTGCCCCAATACATAAAAAAGCAGTTGTAAAAAATAGTTTTTTCATATTACAAAAGTCGTTTATAAACACATTTAATATTGAATAAATAGTGCGTCAAATGTACTAAAAACATTTATAAAATCGAACGAAATTCGAGAAATTATAAGTTGTCATAGTATAAACTTTTGATGATTCCATCAGAAAGTCCGATTTTAGGAACGTAAATTTTAGTAGCTCCACTCCATTTCATAGCTGAAAGATAAATTTTAGTAGCAGGAATTATTACGTCAGCTCTATCTGGATTTAAACTCAATTCAGAAATCCTGTCTTGATAAGACATTTGTTTTAAAAATTGGTATTGTGCATTTAAATACACAAATGAAATGGGTTTTCCTTCCATTCTACCAGACATTTTAAATAATTTATTGATGTTTCCTCCTGAACCAATCAATGAAATTCGCTTTAAATCTTTCGTATTTTTCTTGATCCAACGTTCAACATTTTCAAAAATTTCTTTGTTTTCGACTTTTGAATTGTTCAACAATCTTACAGTTCCCATATTGAAAGATTTTGAAGTGACCATTTTTCCTTCTGAAAAAACAGTGAATTCTGTACTACCACCACCAACATCAACATACAAATAGGAGTTTGTACCTTTGATCAATTCTTTTAAATCTGTAGAAGCAATGATGGCTGCTTCTTCTTTTCCACCAATAATTGAAATTTTTACGCCCGTTTTTTCAAAAATCTTTTTGATAACTTCTTCACCATTAAAAGCTTCTCTCATAGCGGATGTAGCACAGGCTTTAAAGCGTTCTACTTTATGAACTTTCATTAGTAATTTGAAGGCTTCCATAGCATCAATCATTCGTGTGATGTTTTCTTCACTGATTATTCCGCTCACAAAAGCATCAGCACCTAAACGAATTGGAACTCGAATTAAGGCTGATTTTTTAAATTGGGTTTCTTTTCCTTCCTGAATAATAACGTTGGAAACCAATAATCTAATGGCATTTGACCCAATATCTATGGCTCCGTATTTCTTTATATCTATCAATGGTTATCTATGATTTTTGGGAAATTCAGTCATAAAAGTTTTTCCTTTTTTAACATCTTTCCAGTGTTTATCTTGAAATTGAATTCCGATAACACCACAAGTGGGCACGTGTGCAATAGGAATATCTCCAAATTTATTTACAAAAGTGTTGATTCCGTGATCATGACTGAATATAATTGCTGAGCTATACCCATCATCCAAAGCTTTTACGGTTTTTACCAAATATCCATCACTAAAACTATACAATTGACGGCTTTTTACCAATCCAGATATTGGATATTGGAAATTTTCACAGAAAATCAATGCTGTATGCAAAGCTCTGTTTGCACTACTGGAAATAAATATTCCTGGTCTTTCAATTTCGCTGGCTAAGAATTTTGACATTAAATAAGCGTCTTTAATGCCGCTTTTTTTCAAAGGACGGTCAATATCTTCAATTCCTTTATAGTCCCAAGAAGATTTTGCGTGTCTAACAATAAATAAAGTTTTCATTCAAGTTTGATTGTTGATGCTGTAAATATAAAATTTATGGTGCTAATCTTTCTATTTTCCAAGAAAAATCTTCTAATAAAGTATATCTTATTCTGTCATGCATTCTATTGGGCCTTCCTTGCCAAAATTCTATCGAAATTGGTTTGATTAAAAATCCTCCCCAATGTTGTGGTCTTGGAATTTCGGAATTTTCGAACTTTTTCTCAAAAGTAGTTAAACTTTCATCTAATTCTTTTCTGGATGACACCACTGAACTTTGGTTAGATGCCCAAGCACCTAATTTACTTCCATCTGGTCTTGAATCAAAATAACCATCAGATAAATTTTCAGCTAATTTTTCTGCATTTCCTTTGATGATGATTTGTTGTTCTAGTGCTGGCCAAAAAAATGATAGGCAAATATTGTTGTTATTTAAAATTGCTTTTCCTTTTTCGGAATTGTAATTTGTGTAAAAAATAAAACCTTCCCAAGTGTATTTTTTAAGTAAAACAATTCTGCTTTTTGGAAATCCATCAGCACCAATAGTGGCAATTGTCATGGCATTTGTTTCTTCAACAGTATCAGAATTATCAGCATTGATGAACCAAGTTTGGAATAATTCCATTGGGTTTTCTGGACAATTTTCTTCTAAAAGTTCTAATTTTTCGTATGATTTTCTGTAGTTACTTAAGTCTTTAGACATTTGTTTTGATTAAAAATGTAAAAATAAACACGTTTTTAGGAATACTAATTGTTTTTTATTAAAAAATATCAAAAAAAAAGACTGTCATAATTGACAGTCTTTTTTTATTTATAAAATCA
>JANQTK010000256.1 GCA_030731695.1 Polaribacter sp. | reverse complement strand
TATTGCCAGTTGGAGGTGCATTTCACTCACCAATGATGGAACCTGCAAGAGAAGAATTGGCTGCTGCCATTGAAGCAACGCATTTTTCAATTCCTTCATGTCCTGTATATCAAAATGTAACTGCAAATGCAGTTACAAATCCTGCTGAAATCAAAAAAAATCTGATGATTCAGTTGACTGCTCCTGTAAAATGGACACAATCTGTGCAACAAATGATTGCTGATGGTGCCTCTGAATTTATTGAAGTAGGTCCTGGAAATGTGCTACAAGGTTTGGTAAAAAAGATTGATAGAAATGCAGTTACAAGTAGTGCTAGTTTTTAAAAAAGATTTTTTTTGAAATCATTTTTTTCCTCTTTAACGCTATATTTTCACTCTTGGATAATTTTTTTTGAATACAACATTGGATTACAGTTTCTTTGTGTCAAATAATTTAAACCACACTAAAACCAAACATTATGAAAAACAGTAGAAACAAATTTTTAGTATTATTTACGTTAATCAGCACATTAACTTTTACCAATTGTGAAAACTCAAATGAACTTCCAACAGAACTTTCAATCCAGCAAAAAGTAGCTTTGCTAGAAGGAAGTGAATGGCTTTTGAAAGGTTTTGAAGATAGAGTAATGCATACTTTTAAGGATGGGAAAAAATTTACTTATTATGGTACAAATAACGTTTTTTCAGAGACTCCAATTCCTGGAGCTTTCGATTATACAATTACTGGAAATTTACTAACCATTGATTTGAATTTTGGCAACATAAAAACTTATGAAGTTGCGTTTTCTTGCAACAATACTATTGTAAAATTTTATGAAAATGGGGAGCTAAACAGTGAACTCTATAAAAAAGATTCGAATTACAAATCTTGTTTATAGAATTCTAATAATTCTCAAAAAAGGTCTTTAAAAATATTTTGAAGACCTTTTTGTATTTTAGAGACCTTACATTTTCAGTAAAAGAAGAATAAACGTAAATTTGCGTCCTTTAAAAGTAAAGATGATGCAATACAATCACCAAGAAATAGAAAAAAAATGGCAAGAGTTTTGGGCTGAAAATCAAACTTTCAAAGCCAGTAATTCTTCTCATTTACCAAAATATTATGTTTTAGACATGTTTCCTTATCCTTCAGGAGCAGGATTGCATGTTGGGCATCCTTTAGGCTATATTGCTAGTGATATTTATGCACGTTACAAACGTCATAAAGGGTTCAATGTGTTGCATCCTCAAGGCTATGATTCTTTTGGTTTGCCTGCGGAACAATATGCGATTCAAACTGGGCAACATCCTGCACAAACGACTGAAGAAAATATCAAAACGTATAGAAAACAGCTAGATAAAATTGGGTTTTCATTTGATTGGGATAGAGAGGTAAGAACTTCAAATCCTGAGTATTACAAATGGACACAATGGATTTTTATTCAATTATTCAATTCTTGGTACAACAAAGATTCCAACAAAGCTGAAGATATTTCAACCTTAATTTCCTTGTTTGAAAAACAAGGAAATGCTAACATAAATGCTGTTTGTGATGAAAACATTCTTCCATTTTCTGCGGAAGAATGGCATCAATTTTCAGATTCAAAAAAACAAGCTGTTTTATTGCAATATCGCTTGACTTTTTTGTCAGATACTGAAGTAAATTGGTGTCCAGCTTTGGGTACAGTTTTAGCAAATGACGAAATTATAAACGGTGTTTCAGAAAGAGGAGGACATCCTGTGATCAGAAAAAAAATGACACAATGGTCTATGCGAATTTCTGCATACGCACAACGTTTGTTAGATGGTTTAAATACTATTGATTGGCCACAACCCTTAAAAGATTCGCAAACCAATTGGATTGGAAGAAGTAAAGGAGCCATGGTTACTTTCAAGGTTGATGGTGGTGCTAAAAAAGAAAGTTCGGAGGTGAAATTATCTGAAAAAGAATTAGAAGCACTGAAAGAAGTAAGACAAAATTTATCGAAAGCTGAATCTTTGCTTTGGGATGAATTAAAGAATAAAAAAGGGGCGTCAAAATTCAGAAAAAAATATACCATTGGAACTTTTTTGGTAGATTATGTGTGTTTGGCAAAAAACCTTATTGTTGAGTTTTCTGGGAAAGAAGACGAAGCTGCAAGAACTGAATATTTTGAAAAAGCAGGTTTTAATGTAGTTCGTTTTTCAAATCAAGAAGTTTTAGAAAACGTTCTCAAAGTTGTTTCTGGTATTAATACTTCAATACAATTCTCAAAAACACAAAAAGGTGAAGGTAAAAATAATGAAATTGTAAGTCAATCAGAGGAATCCTTCGAAATAGAGGTTTTTACGACGAGACCTGATACCATTTTCGGAGTTTCATTCATGACATTGGCTCCAGAGCACGAATTGGTTTCAAAAATAACAACAGATGCTCAAAAAGCTGAGGTTGAAGCGTATGTTTATGCCACTGCAAAACGTTCTGAAAGAGAACGAATGGCTGATGTAAAAACCATTTCTGGTGCGTTTACAGGTGCCTACGCTTTGCATCCGTTTACAGGTAAAAAAGTGCAAATTTGGATTGGGGATTACGTGTTAGCTGGTTATGGAACAGGCGCTGTAATGGCAGTTCCTTGTGGTGATGAGCGTGATTATGCCTTTGCAAAACATTTCGGAATTGAGATTCCGAATATTTTTGAAAATGTCGATATTTCCGAAGAAGCCTACACAATTAAAGAAGGAGCTGTCATTGCAAATTCTGATTTTTTATCAGGATTGCCATACAAAAAAGCCTTAGAAGTAGTGATTCAAGAGCTTGAAAATCGCGGAATTGGCTACGGAAAAGTAAATTATAGATTGCGTGATGCCGTTTTTAGCAGACAACGTTATTGGGGTGAACCTTTTCCTGTGTATTACAAAGACGGATTGCCGCAAATGATTGACGTAAAACATTTACCAATTGTATTACCGGAAGTTGAAAAATATTTACCCACAGAAGATGGAAAACCACCTTTAGGAAATGCAACAGAATGGGCTTGGGATTCTCGTG
>JANQTK010000255.1:7524-13308 GCA_030731695.1 Polaribacter sp. | reverse complement strand
TCATCCAACATAAATGCACGCCATTTAAATCTTGGAGCATCATTTATTGTGACTTCTTTTAGTTTTAAAGTTTTTAATTCTTTGGAGAAAAATGCATTGTAATCACAAATTTGAATGAGCGTTTGTATTCCGTAAAACCATCCTTTTTCTGTAGAAGCTTCAATATTTATAATTCCATTTGCAATTGAAAGTTTATATCCTTCATCTGCAATTTTTTCATCAAGGAGAAATTGAATGACATTCTTTTTATGATTGGTATTTCCTGAAATTTTCAAAGATATATCAAATGAATTTTTAAAATATTCTTTTAATAAATGGGCTGATTTTTCACTCTTTTCTTTTGATAAAATGATAGTTTTTTCATCAATTTGAAAAGTTTCTTTCCTGAAAGAAATTTCATTTGGTTTTGGAATGATTATATCGTTTTGAGAAAATAAATTCAAAATGTTTACAAATAAAAATAGGATTAAAATTGAGGGATATTTTGATTTCATTTCAGGATTTATTTTTGATTCATTTTTAAAAATGAGATGTTGTAATTGATTCCGAAGTTAAACATTGCACTGCTTAAGTTACCTCCTTTTGCTTTTACGTAACCACCTTCAAGCCTGAATCCTAAGGTATTTGAAACTTCATAATTCAAACCTGCACTTGGTTTAATGATGAGACCTTGACCAGTACTAATGTCACCACCACCTGCTGCACCAGCCAATCCTTGTAGGAAAAGAGTGGTTTTATCATTCATAAAAGGATTGGTTTTTACTCCTAAACCAACAATGCCCTCTGCATAAGCACCAGCATTTCCATAGATTGCAAAGGATGTTTGTCCTGCAACATAAATGTTTTTGTTGAGGTTTAAATTAATTTGTAGTGAAATTTGATGTAAATCTTCAGTTGGTTGACCATCTCTTACAGCATCAAAGTAAATATCGTGTTTGGTTATCACTTCAAGGCCTTTGAATTTTCCTGATGAGAATGATTTTTCATCTGAAATAATTCCATTTCTTTCTAAATAATATTTTATACCAAATCCAAAAGAGGAAGTGTAAAAATGAGAATTAGGAGACATCACAAATCCCTTGTTTATTGCGATAAATGTGTTTTCAAATATGCGTTGTTCAATAGATAAATCAGGGTATATTAAAAATCCTCCTTCGCTATCAACACCACCACCACCACCAGCACCAGCACCAAATTTCACCAAAACATTTGTACGATTTTTATTAAAAGCATAGTGATAGCCAGCTCCTAAAAACACATCCATATAACCTGCTTTGATACCATCATAAGCTCCATCAACTTTTACAAATCCAAACCAATTTTTTGAAAAATAGTTTGCAAATTCAAATCCAGCTAAGCGAATAGTATTTCTTCCTAATAATCTTACATTCCTGTTATCGTCATCTCCACTAATTTTTAAATTATTAAAATGCAACATGAGTGAAGTTCTTTTTGAGGGAATATTCCAACCTGAGTTTTGTAAACCCTCAAAATTGTATTCACTTTCTGAGGCATCAAAATCGGCATATTCATAGTTTAATGGAATTTCTACACCCACATTCAATTGATGACTTTTAATTTCTCCTCCATCAAAAAAGTTTACATAACTCCAACCTGCATTGATTCCGAAATTTTTGAATTGATATCCTAAGTTTACATGAGGTTTTACAAAAATTCCTCCACCATCAGGAGCACCTGCACCACCACCACCACCATAATGAAATCCAAAATCGGTGTATAAATTATCGGTGATAAATTTTTTGATTCCCGCATTTACTCCCAACGTAAAAAAACCGCCTCTTATTCCTGAAACTGCCCCATAAATTCCCAAACCAGCATACGCATAATCATTTAAAAATATGTTATAATGCATTCCTGTAAAACCCATATCTGCTTCGTTATTTGGCATATTTATGGGTAGAAAATCCATTTTTGCAAATCCTTTTTGAAACTTCATTTCTGGAATTTCTTTTTCTTGAGAAAACGACAATTGTGCTAAAAATAATGTTGCGATTACTAAACTAATTTTTTTCATAAACGGTTAATAGATTTTTTTATACTTATAATTATTGTTTTTGAAGTGGGTGTTTTACTGATATTTGCTACACTGTTTAAAGGTACTAAAACATTTGTTTCTGGAAAATAAGTTGCCGAACATTGTTTAGGAATATCATAAGGAATCACTAAAAATTGATGAGCTTTTCTCTCTTCTCCATTGAAATGACTCGTTAAATCAACCAAATCTAATTTTTTTAAACCAAGACTTTTTATGTCTTCTTTATTCATAAAGATGACTCTTCTTTCATTTAAAATACCTCTATATCTGTCATTTAAGCCATAAATAGTTGTGTTGTATTGGTCGTGAGTTCTAATTGTCATCATCAAAAATTGATTATCTTCAAGTAAAATTTCCGAAGTTTTATTGATGCTGAAATTCGCTTTTCCTGTTTTAGTACTTGAAAAATTATTTTCTCTTGCATTGTTGGGTAAATAAAATCCCCCTTCTTGACGAATTCTTTTGTTATAATCTTCAAATCCAGGAATTGTTGCCTCAATTTTATTGCGAATAAAATCATAATTTGAGATAATATTTGTCCAATTTGTAGTTGAATTTTTCAATGTTGCATTCGCAATTCCTGCAACAATTGCTGCTTCACTCAATAATATTTTTGAACAAGGTTCTAAATGTCCTTTTGATTGATGCACAACTCCCATTGAATTTTCAACAGACACAAATTGCTCACCAGAAGTTTGAAAATCTTTTTCTGAGCGACCTAAACAAGGTAAAATCAAAGCTCTTTTTCCGTGAATCAAATGACTTCTGTTCAGTTTTGTGGAGATTTGAACTGTCAAATTACAATTTTGCAAAGCGGTTGCAGTGTAATTGGTATCAGGAGTGGCTGAAATAAAATTTCCTCCCATTCCAATAAAAATGCTTGCTTTTTTTTGATACATGGCTTCAATAGCATCAACCACATCAAATCCATATTTTCTGGGAGTTTTAAATCCAAATTCTTTTTCTAAACTATCTAAAAATTCTTTTTTGGGTCTTTCCCAAATCCCCATAGTTCTATCTCCTTGCACATTTGAATGTCCACGAACAGGGCAAGTTCCTGCGCCTTTTTTTCCAATACTTCCTTTTAAAAGCAATATATTCACCAATTCTCTTATATTATCTACTGCATTTTTATGCTGAGTTAATCCCATTGCCCAGCAGATGATAATTTTTTCATTGTTGATAATCAAATTACTAGTTTCTTTTATTTTTTCAAAAGAAATTCCTGTTTGAGGAAGTAGTTCTTCAATTGAATAGCGATCTAAATCGTTCAAAAAATCATTGAAACCAGCTGTTTTTTCTTGAATAAAAGCATGATTAAAAACCGAATTTGGATGCAATTCTTCTTGTTCTTTCATCAATTTTAGGATGATTTTCAACAAAGCAACGTCTCCATTTATTTTTACCTGTAGAAAAAGATCTGTGAGATTTTCTCCTGAACCAAACCATTTTAATGGATTTTGAGGGTCTTTATAACGCATTAAACCAACTTCGGGTAATGGATTTATGGTAATTATTTTTCCGCCATTTTTCTTAGTTTCATTCAATGCTGATAGCATTCTTGGGTGATTTGTTCCAGGATTTTGACCCATTACAATTACCAAATCTGCATGATTAAAATCATCTAAAGTAACAGATCCTTTTCCAATTCCCAGTGTTTCTGAAAGTGCTACACCACTAGATTCATGGCACATATTTGAACAATCAGGTAAGTTATTTGTACCAAATTCTCTTACAAAAAGCTGGTATAAAAAAGCTGCCTCATTACTTGTTCTTCCTGAGGTGTAAAAAATAGCTTCATCAGGAGAATTTAAATTATTCAATTCATTCCCAATCAATTCAAAAGCGTCTTTCCAAGAGATTTTTTGATAATATTCAGCACCTTCAGGCAAATACATTGGATGTATAATTCGTCCACTTTTTCCCAATTCAAAATCTGAAAATTCCGATAATTCTTGGACGGAGTATGTTTCAAAAAATAGCGGAGAAACTTTATTTTTAGAAGCTTCTTCAGCAACAGCTTTTGCACCATTTTCGCAATATTCTGCTAAAAATGCTCTTTTTTCGTCTGGATCAGGCCAAGCACATCCTGGACAATCAAAACCATCTTTTTGATTCAGATTTTTGAGTAATCCAATGCCTTTTATAAGTCCTACTTCGTTGTTAATTGTTTTAAAAACAGAAGCAATAGCCTTCAATCCAGCAGCAGATGTTGGAATATCAGTGAGTTGAATTCCTGTTAATTTTTCTGGTGGAATAGCATGGATTTTTTTTGACATTTTACGTATTTTTTAAATTTGGATTCGAATACACTGTCATTTTATCTTCTCTTGTAAAACCTATTAAACAAATTCCAAATTCTTTTGCAAAATCAACAGCCAAAGAAGAACAAGCAGAAACTGCCACAATTATAGGGATTTTTGCAATGAAAGCTTTGGTAACAATTTCGTAAGAAACTCTGCCACTTACTAATAAAAATTGAGCATTTTTCAAGTCATTTTTTTGAAGCAAATCACCAATAACTTTGTCTACGGCATTGTGTCTTCCAATATCTTCTTTAATGGTTAAAAGTAAGTTTTTTTTATCAAAAATAGCAGCAGCATGGCTTCCTCCTGTTTTTTTAAAATTTTGTTGAAATGAACTCATTTTTAAAAACATTTCTTGAACGTTTTCCAAAGAAAAAGTTTCATTTTTTTTGAATTTTTCTCCAGAAATTTTAATATCCTTCAATTCTTTTTTGCCACAGATTCCGCAAGAAGAAACTGAAAGAAGAGTTCTTTTGTTTAAATACCCTTTTCCAAGATTTTTTTCAGTGATGGAAACATTTACAATTGTTGGAATTGAGTTTTGGGTTTCAATAATTGAGTAATTGAAATCGGCAAAACTTTTATAAATATCTTCTGCAAAAAGCAAACCTCTTATTAGTTCAATATCATTATCAGGAGTTCTCATGACAACCGTGTAAGGTTCATTATTGATATTTATTTGAAGAGGAGCTTCAACAACCAGTTCGTCCTCAAGAATTTGTTGAGAATGTTTTGTGATTTTTATTCCTTGATAAGAGAGTGATTGCATAAAAATTTAAAAGCATTTCATACAAACTTAGTGAAAAAAATGGAGTACAAAAAAAAGTCTCGACACGAAGTCGAGACTATTTTTTTTAGTGTTTTATACCCCTAAAAATAAAACACATAAAGTTATGCAAATATAATACTTTATTTTTATTTAGAGAGTTTTTTTTGAAAAAATAATAATTGAATTACGTTAATTTATCAACATTTTTTTGTTAATAAACAGATTAGTTTTTCGTTCAGATCTGTTGTGAAAAAAAGATACCAATTTCCACCATCTTTTAAGTTTGTTTCCTTTCGAATTTGTGCTACTGTTTTTGGAAAATTTCTAGTAGTAATATTTGCTTTGTTTTCAGGAATTAATTTTTTAAAAATCTTTTTATCATATTTAAAAATACTTTCTATTTTAAAACGCCTACCAGGAAAATCAATTAATGAATTTGAGGTGTATAAATGTGAATGTTTATGAAGTTTAAAAAGATTAAATTCAGTAGCAATTTGATGAAATCCTCCTGATTTTAAAATAGCTGCATTTGGTTCGTACAAATAGGTGAGAGGTAACTCATAATTTGCTGATACTTGATTATTGATGTAAAAATCAAATTTTTGATTTTCGGAACTTAAAATATTGATAGTGATTATTTTAATTTCATTATT
>JANQTK010000255.1:2781-7424 GCA_030731695.1 Polaribacter sp. | reverse complement strand
ACAATTGTTGATAAGTCATTGTCAATTTCACAGTGAATTACTTCCGAAACTTGTTTAGAAAAATAATAACTATCTACACCAAATCCACCAGTTAAATCTATCAATATTTTTCCAGAAACTAGTTTCGATTTATATTCGGCAGTAATTTCAGAGGAAGTTTGTTCAATGCTAATTTTCTCTGGAAAATAGACTTTTTCTTGGGAAAACCAAGTTGGTAATTTTTTTTCCGATTTGTTTTTTGCTACAATTTGATTCGCTAATTCTTGAATGGAAACTCCAGTAATTGGACTCCCTTTTAAAATCAATTTTGTAAGATCATCGTATAAATGGTTCTTTATGAATTGTTGTGATTCTTTAAGTAAAATATTGGCATTCAAGTAAATTAGATATTTTTAGTTAATGATTTTACAATCTTATTTTCAGATAAAAATTCTTTTAAAATCACTTTTAAGGCGGTATAACTTGGTACAGCAACCATCATTCCTATAATTCCGAATAAAATGCCGCAAATTATAATTATTAGAAAAATTTCTAACGGATGTGATTTTGTGGTTTTTGAAAAAATTACAGGTTGACTTACCAAATTATCAAATAATTGCGCTATAAAATACCAACATAAAATCCATAAAGATGTTGGAAGAATTTGTGTTTGAAAATCTTGCCCAATATTACTAGTCATAGACAAAATAAAAATGATGATTCCTCCAATTAATGGGCCTATATAGGGTATTAAGTTTAGTAATGAGCATAAAAAGGCAATTACTAATGCATTTGAAATTCCGAATGAAATCAATATAATTGTGTAGAAAATAAGTAAAATACTGATTTGTAATACGAGTCCTATAAAGTATCTAGAAAGTAAATTATTTATTTTTTCTAGAGAATCTGAAAAACGGGTTTCTGTGTTTTTTGGAATAATTGTGATGATGCCATTTTTTAACAATCTGCTGTCTTTCATAAAGAAAAATAAAATAAATAAAATAGAAAAAAGACCAGTACTAAAATCTCCTAAACCTCCTAAAATAATATTAAATATGGTAGGAATTTCTTTTATTTGACTAATAATATTGATTTCTTTTAGATTTTCTAATAAATCAATTCCTTGAGATGAGAAATAACTAGAAATGTGATTATAAATACTTTGCAAATTTTTATTTAGTTCGTCAACTTTTAATAATGATAAATTTCTTCCTTGTTCAATAATAAGAGGAATAAATAGAATGATGATGCCAATGATAAAACCCAGCATGATTGTCATCGTTAAAATTACAGCTAAAGTGTTATTCATTTTTAGTTTTCTTCGTAGTAAAAGAATGAAAGGACGACCAATTAATGATAAAACTGCTGCAATAATAATGTAAATAATTACTGCTTGGATTAAATATAAAAAATACAACAAAAAAGTAATTCCAGTAAGAATTGCAATAGCTCTTAAAATTCCGTTTGCTAATGTTTTTGAATTCATTTGTTGGTTGCTTTAACTTCTCCCATACTTAGTATTGTTTTTCCTGCAACAACATGATTTTTAGGTAACAAAGTTCCACTTTCAGTAACAATCCAATCTTCCCAAGTTGCCTCTAAACCTTCCATTTTCATGCTTGGAACAAACATTTTGAAGCTTTTTGGGATATAGTTTTCATCTAAAATCCATATGTATGAATCACCAGGAGTTGAGCCACCAGTTGTATATTTTACTTTTAAGGCCTCTTTACCATCTACTTTTTCAATAGTTCTGATTACTCCTTGATCAAATAGTTTATGAGGAGCAACCAACCAAAAAGAATCGTTATTAAAAATATCAACTGCTTTTTTCAGGATATTTTCATCGGTATTTTGAGCTTTTTCGTTGAAATAAATGCTGCTTTTTTCAATGGCATTTGGATATAAATTTACACGAATTGAATCCCAAGAAACATCAACAACATGATTTTTTTTATCCCATTTAAAGAAGCGTTTTTCCCTAAAACTCCATTCAATAAAATTCGTTTTTTGATATGCTTCATGATTGATAGCCTTTAAAATGTTGTTCGCAAGAATATTAGCCTCTTCATTATAAGCTTTTACATCACCCATATCAAGTTGCATTCCAAACAAAGAAAGTGTATGTTTTGTTGGCAATTGAATGCCTGATTCCGTTTTTTTCCAATCAGTCCAAGTTGCAGAAACTCCACCAATTGGAATGATGGACGTCCACATTTTATAAGAGATAGGGAAGTAGTTTTCATCTAAAATCCATAAATACGAATCACCCGGAGTTGAGCCGCCAGAAGTATAAGTTATTAATAAAGCATCTTTTCCTTCGTGTTTTACAATGCTTCTCTGAGTTCCCGAATCAAAAATTTTGTAAGGCGCAATCAACCAAAAAGAATCGTTGTTGAAAAAATCGATGGCTTTTTTTAAAAGTTCGGGATTGTTAACTTTTTTATCATTCACAAAAAGGGTTGAATTATTTGGAGTTTTTGTGTCAAAAAGCACTTTATTTTCATCCCATTTAATTTCAACAAGGCCTATTGATTTTCTCCACCTGTAAAAATGCTCATTTCTAAAACTCCATTCAAGTACTTCAGTGTTTTCAAAAGCTTCATGATTGATGGCGTTAAACATTTTAATTGCTAAGGCATCAGCTTCTTTTCCTTTTTTACCTTCAGGTAAAGACTCGTTATTTGCAAAATAGTAAATGGCAACTGCTGCAATTAAAAGCAATAAAATAACTCCAATAAATGTAAAAAGCTTCTTCATTTTTATAGATTAAAAATCAAGAAGCTAATTTACTCAAATATTTATAGAACTCGTTACAATAAGAAAACAGTTTTTTAGTTCATTTAATTATCATTTTGATATCCCTTTGGTCTTTTTGAACGAATAGGTCCTTTTGGCTCAGGTTTTGGGAAAAACTCGGTTGTTTTTAATAAACGCAAAGCTTCTTTAACTGCCATTTCTAACTGTGGATCTTGTCCTTGTAAAACTTCTTTTGGAGTTTGGTGCACTTCAATATCTGGTGCAACACCTTCACCTTCAACAGCCCAATTGCCATCAACATCGTAAAAACCACCTCTTGGAGCAACCATTCTTCCTCCATCAATAAAACGTGGAGTATCCCAGGTTCCTACTAAACCTCCCCAAGTTTTTGTACCTACTAAAGGTCCTAATTTTTTTTCTTTAAACATATATGGAAGTAAATCTCCACCTGAACCAGCTCTTTCGTTGATAATCATCACTTTTGGTCCCCAAATTCCGGCCATTGGTGTTGTCCAAGGTCTTCTACTTTCAGATTTAGAATTAAAATAACCTACGACTTCTCTAGACATGATATCAATCATATAATCTGCAGCAGAACCACCGCCATTATTTCTTTCATCAATGACAACTCCTTTTTTATCTTGTTGTGAAAAATAGTATCTATTAAAAGAAGTAAATCCAGGATTGCTTGTATTTGGAACATACACATAGGCTAATTTTCCGCCAGAAAGTTGATCCACTTTTCGTCTATTGCTTTCTACCCAATCAATAGAACGCAAATCTCTTTCGCTAGCAGTTGGTGTTATTAAAATGGTTCTTGCCTCTTTTTCTGATGGCTTGTCATTCACTTTAATATAAATTTCTCTACCTGCAGTTTGCTCTAACAAATGGTAAGGATTCATGTTGTCTTTTAACAAAATACCATTAATTTCAATTAAATAATCGCCTTCATTTACATTGATTCCTGGCAAACCAAGAGGAGCATCAATATTCGGATTCCAACGCTCTCCTTTGTATATTTTTTTAAATTGATAGAAACCATTCTTTTTTTCTAAATCCGCACCTAATAATCCAACAGGAACTCTGCTTACATCAGGATAATCTCCACCAGAAACATAGGAGTGTCCAATTGCAACTTCGCCACTCATAATATCTACTACATAATTTAAATCAGACCTGTGTTTTACATCATCAATCCAAGGAGAATACCATTTGTAAATATCATTCCAGGGAGCTCCATGCACATTATCTACATATAAAAAATCACGCATAAAACGCCATCCTTCTTTAAAAATTTGATGCGCTTCAGCTTTTGGATCTACTTGAATTTTTAAGTCAGTTTTTAAAGATTCTTTCCCTTCTTTTTCGCCTTTTGTACTAGACAAACTCCAATTGCCTCTTTTAGAAAGTAAAATGGAATTTCTATCAAAAGAAGCATTCATAGATGAAACCCCAGTTGCAAATTCGGATGCTTTTTCTTTTTCGATATCATAACTATGAACTGTTAAACCCGCCGAATTTGGAATCGATTCTGCAATAAATATCTTGCCTTTTGGACCTTCAAGTAAAGCTACATAATTTCTTAAGGGTAGCTTTAAGGCTACAGCTCTATTAAACAAACCGTTTTCATCAATAATTGTTTTGTTATCTGCTTTTTTGTCTTTTTCCGCTTTTTTATCGTCTTTATTTTCTACCTCTTTTTTTAATTCTTCTTCATCTGTTTTTGGTAAAATGGGTGCTTTATCATTGGCACTTAAAACCACAGCATATAACGCTCTTGTTACACTTGGGTCGTAAGAACTCATATCTAACCAACCAGTTTGTAAACCATAATCTGTACTTGCTAAAGTGTAAATATATTTACCAGAAACATCCCAAACAGGCGAAATTGCATCTGCAATTGG
>JANQTK010000255.1:0-2681 GCA_030731695.1 Polaribacter sp. | reverse complement strand
TGTTTTTCGTCTGAAGACCAATCTGGTTGAAAATAAAAAGTAGGATTTGGTAATTTTATAAACTCTTGATTTTCGCCATCTTGGTTTGCAATTACCAATTCGTACTCGCCATTTTTGTCAGAAAACCAAGCTACTTTATTGCCTTTTGGAGACCAAATTGGAGAACGATCTGCCACTCCAGATGAGTTGGTTAAATTTCGCCAAGTACCGTTTTCTTTAGGAACTGTAAAAATTTCTCCTCTAAATTCAAAAATAGCTCTTTGCCCATTTGGAGAAACATTTGGGTTCGTTAAATCTCTACCAGAAACGTTCATCCATCTTACTCTAGAATAGTTTAAATCTCCTTGAACAGTAATGTTCATTTGATTGGTAACTTTGGTTTCTGGGTTTAACATGTGTAAATAACCCCCTTGTTCATAAACGATTCCATTTTCATTGGCATCTATATTTTTAACATCAAATTTTTTATGAAACGTAATTTGTTTTTCTTCTTTTGTTTGGATGTTGTACGACCAAATATTGGCAGTATAATCTCTTTCAGAAATGTAAAAAACATCACCTTTAAACCAAACAGGATTTACGTGTCTTTCGCCATCTAATTGCGGCGTTTTTATCAATTCTTTGGTTTTTAAATCAACAATCCAAATGGGCATTGCTTGTCCACCTCTGTAATTTCTCCATTCTGCATCCCAACTTGTAATGGGTGTATATGCAATGTATTTATTGTCATCAGAAATTTGTCCGTAAGCAGCTCTAGGAATTTCAAAAGCTTCTGGCATGCCACCTTTTGGAGAAATGGTGAAGAATTTAGTGGTTTCTGTTGGTCTGGATTCTCTGTCTGAACGAAATAAAATTTTACCATCAGGTGTCCAACCTTGTACATAATCTCTAGCTGGATGATAGGTTAATCTTTTAGGTTCGCCACCATTTATAGAAACCAAAAAAACATCTGTATTTCCATCATATTCTGCTGTGAAAGCAATCCACTGCCCATCTTTCGAAAAATGAGGGTCAGATTCATTTCCAGTATCACTAGTTAAACGAATTGCATTTCCACCATTTATGGGTACTTTCCATAAATCTGCTCCGTAAACAAAAACGATTTCTGTTTTAGAAAGCGTTGGTTGTCTTAATAAACGAGTTCCTTGTGCATTTGCAATCAAAGAAATTAGTGTAAAAGAGAGTAAAAATAGATTTTTCATGATTTGAATAATTTGAGATTTTAAAGGTACACACTATTTTTTAATAAGCTTATTTAGCAAATAATTGACTGATATCTTTAAACGCTTTAAACTCCAACGCATTGTTTTCAGGGTCGTTAAAAAACATAGTGGCTTGTTCGCCCACTTTTCCTTGAAAACGAATGCAAGGTTCAATCACAAATTTGGTATTTGCAGCTTTTAATCTTTCAGATAATAAATGCCAATCTTCCCAAGTTAAAACAACTCCAAAATGTGGAACAGGAACATCATGGCCATCAACAGGGTTTGAAATTTTTTGAGCTACAAAATCATCTTTTTGATGAATGACCAATTGATGTCCAAAAAAATCAAAATCAACCCAATGATCTGAGCTTCTGCCTTCTTTGCAGTTTAAAATATCTCTATAAAAAGTTCTGCATTTTTCTAAATTTTGAACTGGAATTGCAATGTGAAATGGTTGTATCATAATTAGTTGTTAGTTTTTTGTTAATAGTTTTTTTAATTTTTTCTAAAATTTAAAGTTTAAAATCCTACCGCAGTATCATCTCCTCTTGGATCTGCACCACCTTCTAGTTTTCCATTTGGCAATACTAAAATAGCATCAACGCGTCCAATGATTGTTGAATTTTTTTCTAAAATAGTATATCCTAAAGTAGTTAATTCTTTTTTTGTTTTTTCATCAAACGAATTTGGTTCTAATTTGATTTCATCTGGTAACCATTGATGATGAAAACGTGGCTGATTTACGGATTCTTGCATTCCCATTTTATAATCTACTACATTAATAATATTTTGTAAAACAGAGGTGATGATTGTTGAACCTCCAGGAGTGCCAACTACCATGAATAATTTGCCGTTTTTTTCAACAATAGTAGGAGTCATGGAACTCAACATTCTTTTTTCTGGGGCAATTGCATTGGCTTCAGAACCCACCAAGCCATATACATTTGGCACGCCAGGTTTACTGCTAAAATCATCCATTTCATTGTTCAAGAAAAAACCAGCGTCTTTTACCAACACTTTAGAACCGTAATTTGTGTTTAAAGTTGTGGTGACAGCAACTGCATTTCCAAATTGATCAACAATTGAGTAATGAGTGGTTTCATTACTTTCATACCCTAGAATTTTTCCTTGAGAAACTTCGGATGAAGGTGTCGCTTTTTTCCAAGAAAAGGAACTCATTCGTTGGTTGATGTATTTTGAATTGGTAAGACTATCAATTGGGACATCAACAAAATCAATATCACCCAAATAATGCGCTCTATCTGCATACGATCTTCTTTCAGCTTCTGTTAACAATTGAATGTATTGTGTAGAATTGTGTTTGATGCTATCTAAATCAAAGGGTTCTATCGATTTTAAAATTTGAGCCAAACAAATTCCGCCACTTGCAGGTAAAGTCATGGAAGTAATGTTGTAACCTTTGTAAGAAAACTCAATTGGTTTTCTCCAAATAGCTTGGTATTTTTCTAAATCTTC
>JANQTK010000254.1 GCA_030731695.1 Polaribacter sp. | reverse complement strand
CCAAAAACATGCAATTCTTTTTCTCTATTTAAAATTCCGAATGTTGATAACAATCCTACTAAACCGTAAAAATGATCTCCATGCAAATGCGAAATAAAAATATGATTGATTTTAGCATAGCCAACTTTGTATTTTCGCATTTGACGTTGAGTACCTTCGCCACAATCAATGATAAAATGTCGGTCGTTAATCTCTAAATATTGCGAAGTTGGAAAAGCATTGACACGAGGAGTTGCTGAATGACAGCCTAAAATAGTTAAACGTAAACTCATTGAATTACCAATCGTTTAGAAATGCTATTTTCTTTATTTTGAATGGTATAAATGTAAATTCCGGCAGTTAAATCTCCTTTTAAAAAAGTAAGTGAATTGTTTCCTTTAATCGTCTCAACACTTTTTTGATATACTACTTTACCCAAAATATTTTTTACAGTTAGTGTTGTTTTTGAATCACTTTCTGAGTGAAAAGTAATAATTGTTGAGTTAGAAAATGGATTTGGAGCAGCAGATAATTTTTCAATAGATTTTTCTTGAGAAAAACTGATTGAAATCGTGAAAAAGAAAAAAACAAAAAGTAATTTTTTAAGCATATACTATTTTTTAAAAATCCAATTCCCTTTCAATTGCTTCCATCTCCAAAACATCTTCTGCTTCCTGTAAGGTTGGTACAATATTGAAATTTTCGGGGAAATCATCAATATTTATATTCGAATTAACAATTACAAATGATGTGCCGTTTTCTTTTTTATATTCAGAAAAATCTAAAAATTGTAAAAATTCTTTTTTAGAAACTTTTAAAGTGTGAGAAATCAACAATATCAAATGTTCCTTTTCGAAATCATTTTTATGGGTTAAAAATAAGGTATAAAAATCAGAAAATGAATTTTCATCCGAAGAAATAAGGGTATATTTTTTCTTTTTTTTGATGTTCATAAACTTATCTTTTTATTTGTTCTGCTAATAAATAAATTACTGCCATTCTTACAGCAACTCCATTTTCAACTTGATGTAAAATGATAGATTCTTCAGAATCAGCAACATCACTGGTAATTTCAACACCTCTATTAATAGGTCCAGGATGCATAATTACAATTTTTTTATCTAAATTATCTAAAATCTCTTTGTTGATTCCAAAAAGTTGTGTGTATTCTCTTGTTGATGGAAAATAATTAATATCCATTCGTTCGTTTTGAACTCTTAAAACATTGGCAACATCACACCATTCCAATGCTTTTTTCAAGTTGGTTTCTACAGTGACTCCCAAACTTGTAATGTATTTTGGAATCAAAGTAGTTGGGCCGCAAACTTTCACTTCAGCACCTTGCATTTGGAGCGCAAAAATATTTGATAAAGCAACTCTAGAGTGTAAAATATCACCAATAATGACAATTTTTTTACCTTTTACAGAACCCAATTTTTCTCTTATCGAATAAGAATCCAACAAAGCTTGTGTAGGATGTTCATGAGTGCCATCACCTGCATTGATAATTTTTGCGTTTACGTGTTTTGCTAAAAAAACACCTGCACCAACATGTGCATGACGCATCACAACAATATCCACTTTCATGGATAAAATATTGTTGACAGTATCAATCAACGTTTCTCCTTTTTTCACAGAAGATTGAGATGCAGAAAAATTGATTACATCTGCAGAAAGTCTTTTTTCTGCCAATTCAAAACTCAGTTTTGTTCGTGTGCTATTTTCAAAAAATAAATTGGCAATGGTAATATCTCTTAAGGAAGGAACTTTTTTTATGGGTCTATTGATGACTTCTTTAAAATGATCTGCAGTTTTAAAAATAAGCTCAATATCTGATGGTTTTAAATATTTTATGCCTAATAAATGTTCTACACTTAAATGATTCATGTTATTTTTGTTCTAAGTAAACTGCGTCTATTTCGTGTGTTTCTTTCCAAGTTACCAATACTTTTTCTTCATTGATTGCATCTACTTGTCTTCCTCTATAATTTGGTTGAATGGGTAAATGTCTGCTAAATCTTCTGTCAATCAATACTAATAATTCGATATTTAATGGTCTTCCAAAAGATTGAATAGCTGTCAATGCAGCTCTAACACTTCTTCCAGAATATAAAACGTCATCAATAATTACTACTTTTTTATCTTCTATCAAAAAATTGATTTTTGTTGAAGTTGCTGCAAGAGGCTCTGAACGTCTTCTAAAATCATCTCTATAAAAAGTGATGTCGAGCAGACCTAGTTTCAAATCTTTAATACCGTACTCATTTTCAAGAAGTTGTACTAATCTGTTTGCTAAAAAAGATCCTCTTGGTTGCAAACCAATTAAAACAGTATCCGAAAAATCATTGTGATTTTCAATCAATTGGCAAGCCAATCTATGGAGAATTATTTCAATATCTTTTGAGTTAAGAAGTGTTTTTTTGCTCATAAGAAACCTACCAAATTTTAGTTGATAGTATTGAAAATCAAAATTAGGGATAAATAATGTATGCGCAAAATTTAAAAGTGTGAATTTAAAAATTGGTTGTTAATTAAATTGTTGAAAACAAAAAACGAAGCTCAAAATCAAAAGGGTTAGTTATAGTATTTTTATTGATATTATTCAATTCTATTAGCTATGTCTCTATTGAAATTTGAATCTATGCTGAAAACCAACAGCGTTTACTTTTTTGATTTGGTTGAATTTGAAGAAATTATCGTACATTATTTAGATGCAGGTAAACATTCTTTGGCTAAAAAAGCGGTAAAATTAGGTTTAGAACAACACCCTCAATCTGTAGATTTAAAACTGCTACAAGTTGAGTTGTATATATTTGAGGATGAATTGGATAAAGCGACTTTGTTGTTGAATAAAATCGAAAAAATCGATCCACATAATGAAGAGGTTTTTATTCAAAAGGCAGCAATTTTATCAAAAAGAGGAAACCACGAAGAAGCTATTCAAAATTTAGAAAAAGCATTGGTTTACACGGATGATAATTTAGATGTTTGGTCGCTTTTAGGAATGGAATATTTGTATTTGGATGATTATTCAAACGC
>JANQTK010000253.1:10996-13382 GCA_030731695.1 Polaribacter sp. | reverse complement strand
ATTTGGAGAAAAACCCAAATTTTACGATGGATATTTTAAAGACTATGGCAATTTCTTTAAAAAACTCCGATAATTTGGTTGTTGATATGGCGCAAAAAAGTGTAAAACAACGTTTAGCAGAAACCCTTTTAAACCTTGATGCAAAATTTGGAAAAGATGAAACTGGAGCAATTAACGTGCAACTTTCGCGAGAAGATATTGCCAGTATTATTGGTACTGCAACAGAATCAGCCATTCGTTTACTTTCGGAGTTAAAAAAGAATAAACTTATTGAGTTTAAAGGAAAAAATATTGTCATTGTCAGTAAAACAGGGTTAGAAAAAATTGCAAATGGATTTTAATAATCCATTTATTGTAACATGCAGTTGGTAAGCTTTGCTAAATTGATGTTGGTTATAAAAATAGTATTATGAAACAAATTATCATTTTTTTATTACTCATTATTGCTGTTTTAATTGGTTACGGAAAATACAATGATTACAAAAGATACAACTCTCCTGAAATAGATTATAAAACAGATACAAAAATTGATATTCAATACCATAATCAAGCTTTTTTAATGAGCTATTATGAGGCTATTGACAACTTAAATTCGTACGTTAAATTACAATGGACAGCCAACGCTATTGATGTTAGAGCTCCTGAAAATGATCATCTTGATACAAAACTGGCTGTAAATGAATACGCTAAGAAATTAGCGAATGTGCATTTTTATGAAGCCGTTCTTGAAAACTCAAATCTATTAAAATCAAAAGGACTTTCAAATCAAGAAATCAAATATTTAGAGCAAACTGGAATAACTATTGATGAATTTCAGCAAAAAAGCACTTTTGAAAGTATTAAAAAATTGTTTACACCCGAAGTAAAATTATATAATGGTGAAAAAAACGCCATTATTTTTGAAGTACAAAAGCGATTAGTTGCTTTGGGTGATAGTATTCAAATTGACGGAGTTTACAGAATTGAAACCTTCAACTCCATTAAAAAGTTTGAAGAAAAAAATGGATTAATGCCTGATGGATACTTAGATTCATTAACCTTAGAATATCTTTTTAAATAAACTTCTTTTTTTAAAACTGCAAGGATTCTACCGTTTTTTTACGCTGAATTTTACCAGAAGTAGTTTCAATAAATTGAGTAGTAAGGTAAATTTCTTTAGGAAGTTCAAATTTTGAAAGCGTTTTTAAAGACTTTATTTCTTCAAATAATTTCGATTTTAAAAAAGTTTCATTTTCAATTTTTACCACAGATTCTATCAATAGAACAAGCATTTCACCTAACTTTTCATCAGGAATTCCAGCAACAAAGAAACGGTTTTTAATTACTTTTGCTAACTTTTCTTCAATCACTTCAGCATGTAACTTAATGCCTCCAGAATTGATTACATTATCAAAACGTCCTAACCAATCGAATTTTTTATTGGAAATTAATTGAACAACATCGTTTGTAAAAAGTACTTCTTCAGAAACATTTTTAGCCTCAATTACCAAACAATTTCTTTCGTCTTTATAAATAGAAACATTAGGCAAAACCTCATAAAAATTGGGATATTTATGAACATGATTTAATTTTTTTACAGCAATATGCGTAATAGTTTCTGTCATTCCATATGTTGCAAAAACTTGACAATCCACTTTTTGTAATTTATCTTGCAATTGATTGGAAACTACTCCTCCACCAACAATAAGTTTTTTAATGCCATCTATTTTATCTAAAGAATTTTCCAATTGCAAAGGCACCATTGCCGAAAAATCATAGCTTTTTGAAACATTTTTTAATGGATATGAAGTTGCATCAACAATATCCAATTGCCAACCTAAATTGATTGCACGAATTAACATCATTTTTCCTGCTATATACGTTATTGGCAAACAAAGTAATGCAGTTGTTTTTGCTGGTAAATCAAAATACTGAGCTGTAGCAAAAGCCGAATTTATCATGTGCCTTTTTTTGAGTTCAATAACTTTTGGAATGCCAGTAGAACCAGAAGTTTGAACTGAAATTGTTGGTTTAACAGAAAACCAATCTTGTAAAAAAGTATGAATATCTGAGGAAATATTTGATGTTACAGCTAATATCTCTTCAACAGTATCAAAGGATATTCCATTGATTTTAAATTGTTTATGAAATAGATTTGTCATCAAAATTGAAATCAATAAAACTTATTATTCATTTGTAATCACTGGTTTTTCTATAGTTCCGGTTAATTTTTCTTTCCAATTTGTCCAACCATATTTTTTAGAAAAAATAAACACTAAAATTGGGAAAACAACAAAAACAGGAAGATAAACATCTGCTCCCAGAACTGGTGTAGAAATATCAATCAAAATAGAATTTGTTTGAAAAGCAGTCCAATTTGCAGTGACCAATAAAGCTGTAATCAAAT
>JANQTK010000253.1:0-10896 GCA_030731695.1 Polaribacter sp. | reverse complement strand
GAATTTGTTTGAAAAGCAGTCCAATTTGCAGTGACCAATAAAGCTGTAATCAAATTATTTGCAGCATGAAAACCAATTGCCAACTCCAATCCTTCATCCATCAAAGTTAAAATTCCAAGAAAAAAACCTGTTCCTATATAGTGCACTAAAATTCCATACCCCAATTTTGCAACTTCAGGATTTGGAATATGTAATAGCCCAAAAATTAGCGATGTAACAATCAAAGGAAACCATCTATTTTTAGTGGCAACTCCTAATCCTTGCATCAAATATCCTCTAAACAAATACTCTTCAAAACTTGTTTGTAAAGGAATTAATAATGCAGCAATTAACAACAAATATAAAAATGGTTCTAACTGAAAATTAACAATATAGTCTTCAGGAGAAACTTGATAATCTATAAAAACAAAAAGAACAGTAACACCTCCCCAAAGTGAAAAAGCAAAGAATACACGTTTCCAATCTACTTTTTTTCGGGAAGTTGTTAACGATATAATTGATTGATTATGAACATATTTTACCCAAAAAAACAACCCTAGAAGTCCAATTGCAACCGGAACTAAATTTTCAATTAAAAATTGATTGGAACCTTTTTCAGCTATTTGATCTTGAATTAATTTTTCAATATCAATATCTAATAGATAAATTGCTAAAAAATTCAATGCCATAAATCCGAAGTAAAAAAAAGAAACTACAAGGTATTTCCACATTCCTAATTTGCCAGTATAAGCTTGTTGTATGTAATTCATTTTTAAAGTGTAAAATTCCAGTTTTTAGTATTATTATATTGTAATTTTCCGTTATTAATTTCTAACGGACTTTCAAAATTATTGGTAAATAAACTACCTGTTCCTAAACCTTGAGGCAATGGATTTTTTAAATGATAGGTAAATTGTGCAATTGCATTCAACCCAACATTGCTCTCTAAAGCAGACGTAATCCACCAGCCACAATTATTTTGTTCTGCTAAAGTAATCCATTCTAAACTATTGGCAAAACCCCCTAATAAACTTGGTTTTAAGATGATGTATTGAGGTTTTATTGTTGCTAACAATTGTTGTCTTTCTTCGGATGAAAAAACTCCAATCAATTCTTCATCCAATGCAATTGGAACTGAAGTTTTTGCACACAAATCAGACATTTCTTCTAATTGTCCTTGTTGAATTGGTTGTTCAATAGAATGTATGTCAAATTTAGCTAATTGTTCTAATTTATTGAGAGCTTCTTTGGGTGAAAAAGCACCATTTGCATCTACTCTCAAAACAATTTCATTGGCAGAAAATTCTTTTCTGATAGATGATAACAAAGCTAATTCTGTTTCAAAATCAATTGCACCGATTTTCATTTTGATGCAAGAAAATCCAGTTGCTAACTTTTCTTTGATTTGGGTTTTCATAAAGTCTTTATCTCCCATCCAAATCAAACCATTGATATCTATAACATCTTTACTACGTGTGAATTTTGTTGGAAATAATTCAAAAGGATGTTGACTACTTAAGGATAAAAAAGCTTGTTCCAATCCAAACTGAATGGATGGAAATTGCACTAATTCTTGTAATAAAACCTCCAAACCCAAATGAATATTTTCACAAACCCAACTCAATTTTTCCTCATAATTCGGAACATCGTCACAACTCAAACCTCTAAAAAGTCCGGTTTCACCAATGCCAATTTTATCATTTTGATGTAAAATAATAAACCACGTTTCTTTGGTTTTTAAAATTCCACGCGAAGTGCCACTTGGATTTTTAAAATTGAGAATATATTTTTGGGTACGTGCTGAAATAGACATTGAGAATTTATTGCTCTACAAAAGCTTTAAAATTGGTTAAGTAAGACAAATCTTGATTTTTAAAAGTGCCTTTAAAATAAGGGAATAAACATGACATTAGGTATGAATCACTTCTGCAAGTTGCTTGTAATGTAATGTTTGTCAAACCATTAGATTCCGAAAAAATATAATCATTTGTTTTCAACATATTGTCGGCATTGTGAAAAAGTGTCACTTTTTCATTGATTACATAAGCCATAACTTTTTCGGAAATCAACATTTTTTGATCTTGATTTTCAATCATTAATTGATATTCACTTCCTGTTTTTCCAATATTTTCATTGACAACTTCAACTGATTTTAACTCAGGAATCCATTTTTGTTTGTTTTCAATAGTGTTGAAAGCTTCAAAAACTTGTGCAATTGGCTTTTTAATTTGAACTTGGACAGAATAATTTGTTTCCTTAATAAATGCTCCTGTTGCAAAAAATACGAGCACAATTGCGGAAATGATTCCTAAAATAATTTTTACTTTTTTCATTTTGTAAGATTTCTATGACGCCATTTTTTAAATAATAAATAACTAATTGGAATAATTATAACGAATGGCCAAACCGATAACATAAATAGCAAAAACGATTTTAAATTTTCAAAACCATTTTTAAAGCTCTCTCCTAATTTTCCAGAAAAAGAAGTCTCGTTATTCACTTTTTTGTAAAAAGAAACTGATAATATTGAAAAAGAAACTTGATTGGATAGGTAATTCAATCTTCCTTCTGTAGCTTCAATTTCTTCGCGTAATTTTCCTAATTCACGTTCAACATTCAAAATATCTTCTACAGTTTTAGATTGCTGAAGGATTTCTAAATATCGTTTTTCGAGTTCTTTTTTATTTTTTAAACGTGATTCAATGTCTAGAAATTCTTCTGTTACATCAGAAATCGAAATTTCTTTCGAATCGAATTTTGAAATTTGATTTGAAATTCCTTTTAAAATTGAATCAAAATATTGTGCTGGAATTCTGATACTTAAGTAATAATTTACTTTGTTATCATATTCATTTTTAGAATCTGAAGAAATATATCCTTCGTATTTTTGGACTAAATTTTCAATATTCAATTTCGTTTTTTCTAAATCTGAAGTTTCAAAAACGACATTCCCATTTTTGATTAATTTTCTGGAAATCTTTTTTGAATCTGAATTTTGTGATGTTTCATTAGCAGAAAATGCTTTTTTGTTTTGGATGGAATTTCCCAAATTCATTTTTGAATCCGAAAGTGCAGAAAGTTCCAAGGAATTGGAATCTGAATTTTTACAGGATAGTAACAAAAATCCTAAAAGAAAAAATGACGCAAGATTTTTCATAAATTAAGTTATAAAGTGTTTACAATTCCAAAAATAATCGCAAACAAAAAAGTACTTAACGCAACTTTTTTTAATTCACTATCTAACTCAGAAAGTTCTTTATTTTTGGCTACTGTAACCAAATTTTTTATCAATGGTACAAATGCTATTAAAAATAAAAATTGCACGATTGATGAAAAATTTAAAATTACAAAAATCGAACTTGCAAACAATGCGCCAAAAATTAAAAAATAATGATATTTTTTTGCCTTTGTGATGCCTAACTTTACAACCAATGTGTTTTTTTGATTGATTTGGTCTTGATCAAAATCACGTAAATTATTCAAATTTAGCACTGCTGTACTTAAAAAACCAACAGTAATTGCTGGTAAAAAAATTAGAAAATTGAGCTGTTTTGTATATAAAAAATAGCTGCCGACAACACTTAATAATCCAAAAAATAGAAATACAAAAAGATCGCCAAAACCACTATATCCGTAGGCGGATTTTCCTACAGTATATTTAATAGCTGCAGCAATTGAGGCAATTCCTAGTAAAAAAAACAAGATTGAAAATCCGAAATTTTCTTTTCCAAAAGCTACATAAATCAACATTAAAGCTACAATAAGCGTGATGATTGTAGTAATAATCATTGCATTTTTCATTTGTTTTGGAGTAATTGCGCCTGAAGCCACCATTCTTGCTTCTCCAGTTCTGTTTTTATCTGAACCTTTGATACCATCACCATAATCATTGGCAAAATTAGATAAAACTTGAAATCCGATGGTTGTTACAATTGCCAACCAAAAAACGGATGATGAAAGTATGGATTGATTTCCTGTTTCTATTTGAGAATTCAATGCATGATTTCCCAAAAAACTACCTACAATTATTCCTGAAATAGATAAAGGCAAGGTTCTAAGACGAGCTGCATTTATATAACTTTTTACATCCATGATTGTTGGCTTGTTTCTATTTTATATAATGCAAAATTAACCATTTTTAAGGCTTCTGAAACTTTTAGACAAGGGATTTTTAATTTCCCAGAGGCTGTTTGAAAAACAACGTCTGCTACATTTTTTCTTTCTTGAAAAATAGTCTGTTTTATACTCACATGCTGAATTTTATACAAAGGCAAAAAGGTTTGATGCGTTTCGATTGTACCGTAATTTATCTGTAATAATGTGTCAGAAAATAAAAAGGTCCTTTTTTTGAACTTCAACTCAGTTAAAAAGACTAAAATTGGCAATAAAAGAATATTTAGTAAAAAAACAGTAGGGTTATTTACACCAAAATAAAACCCTGTATTTACGAATAACAAAGCCAAAAAAACTCTCACATACAACCTAATTTTATAATACGAATCTACCTGATTTGCATCAAAATCAGCTAAATTTTCATTTGGAAAAAGTAAGTTTTTGATGGCGGAAATTTGTACTGACTTACAGCCAACAATTTTTATAATTCCTTGTTTTTTTTCTTTTGAAATTCCGCTTTCAGCTTGTGTAAAAGTAATGAATGAAATACCCAATTTTTCTTTTATTGGATTGGTAGAAATGGTAATGTGTTGAACTTTGTTCTTTTTTAAAACAATTGATTTTTTTGTTGTTAAGCCTTGATCAATTTCCAGAGTATCATTTTTGATGAAAACCGTTAAATTAAAATGTGATAAAAACACTCTAATAAACGAACTCAGCAGGCCAACTATTACTAAAAGTATTGAAATAATAATAATAAAAACAATGATACTTGCTTGAAATGCAGACGTATTTTTCGAGATAAAATCATCCACCAATTCATTGTTTCCTGAACTTTCAAAAAGTTGATTTATTTGCTGATAAAAACCTACTAAAAGTGCAAAAAGTAATAATAAACTTTTAAAATGATTTTCGGTTAGACTTACTTTCAAAAGTTCTACGAAACCAATTCTTAATAAGGGTTTTTCTTCTAGTATAACTTCCGATTTTTGGTATGATGTATCAAAGATTGTAATGGCATTTTTTAAAGCATTGGCTTGCTCTAAAGTCATGGCTTTGATTGAAATTTCGGCTTCAGTAGAACCTGCAGTTTCAATATTTACTTCGTAAACATTGATGATTTGCTGAATGATATTTTGCTTAAAATTGATGTTTTGTATTCTGTCAAAAGGAATTTCAAGGGCGTTTTTTTTGAGTATACCCTTTTTTAAAATAAAATGATTGTTTACTATTTTAAACTGAAAATTTTTAAAAATTAAAAAAGCTCTGACTAAAAAAAACAATAAAACAAAGGTGACCCCTAGATAGATGTAAGTTAAAGAAACTTCGGAAAATTTTGAAAATTTTTGAATGAAAAGAAAAAGTAAAATCCAAAAGGCTTTTAAAAATCCATAAATTTGATGGATATAAATAACTAAAATGCCTTTTTTAGATTGCGTTGTATATTCAGAAAATTGTGTTGAATTAACCATCAATTTGATTACTGATAAATTCTTTTATTTTTTCTGCTTCTTCTTTTTTTAATCCGTTGATTTTTAAGTCATCACTGCTATTTCCTGCAGTAAAAACACTTAAAACTGCTAAATCAAAAAACCTTGAAATTGGACCTTGATCAATCTCTAAATGTTGAATTCTATTAAAAGGAACAGTCGTGGTTTTTTTAAATACCAAACCACTTTTATAAGAAATATCTTTTTCTCTAACCACATATTTTCGCTTTTTGAATCCTAAAAATTGCATCAAAAAAATGAGTGCAAAAATGATTAGAATTGAAAAATAGACATCCAATAAAATGGCTGAAATATCAATTATTTTAGTATAATCGACAATAAAAACACCGAAAATAGAAATAAAAAAAAAGATAAAAACATGAATAATAATAACGTTTAAATACTTTTTTTCAATCGGTTTAAATTCACTCTCAACAAACTCAGGGAAAGAGGTCACTGCAATATTTTGAAAAGAATTTACCATAATTTTAAATGCCTTTTACATTGATAAAAAGGGTATTCAATATTTTTAAATATATCAATTACAAATTATTCGCTTCCGCAATCAATTCAGCAATATCTTTTACTACAATTTCAGACTCTTTTTCTTTGAATTTTACACCATCAGCCATCATGGTTTTGCAATAAGGACAGCCAGTTGCAATGATTTGAGGATTGGTTTCCAACGCATCTTCTGTTCGTAAAATATTTACTTCTTTATCCCCTTTTTCAGCATCTTTAAACATTTGAGCACCTCCTGCTCCACAACATAAAGCTGTTGACTTATGACGCTTCATTTCTGTTAGGTTTACACCTAATTTTCTGATTATATCTCGAGGAGATTCATATTCGTCATTGGCTCTTCCTAAATAACAAGGATCGTGAAAAGTAAGTCTTTTGCCCTTTAAAGTCTCATCATTTATTTGAAGACGATTTTCTGTAATTAGTTTTTGAATGTATTGTGTATGATGATACACTTTATAGTTTCCTCCCAAACTTGGATATTCATTTTTGAGTGTATTGAATGAATGTGGATCGCAAGTTACAATGGTTTTTACTTCGTATGCATTCAAAATTTCAATATTCATTAAGGCTTGCATCTGAAATAAAAATTCATTCCCTGCTCTTTTTGCAGCATCTCCTGTAGAAGATTCTTCAGTACCTAATACGGCAAAATCAACTTTTGCTTGATGTAAAATTTTTACAAAAGCCCTAGATATTTTTTTGGCTTTGTCATCATAACTTCCAGCAGCACCTACCCAAAACAACACTTCTGGTTGCTTGCCTTGTGCCATCATTTCTGCCATTGTTGGAACTATCATAGTGTTTAGTTTTTAGTTTTTAGTCTTAAGTTATTAGTACTTTAACTTAAAACTAAAAATTCATCATTAAAAATTTTTATTCTTCATTCACCCAATTCAATCTATCTTGTTGATTGTATTGCCAAGGAGCTCCATTGTTTTCGATGTTTGTCATCATCATGTTTAATGATTGTGGTGCTGCACTTTGCTCCATTACCAAATACCTTCTCATATCGACAATTATTGACAATGGATCAATATTTACAGGACATTCTTCTACACAGGCATTACAGCTTGTACAAGCCCATAATTCTTCAGGAGTGATATAATCGTTTAATAACTGCTTTCCATCATCTTTAAAAACTCCTCCATTTGCATCGATATTTTTTCCAACTTCTTCTAAACGATCTCTGGTGTCCATCATAATTTTTCTAGGAGATAATTTTTTTCCAGTCAAATTTGCAGGACAAGAGGATGTGCATCTACCACATTCTGTACAAGTATAGGCATTTAGCAATTGAACCCAACTTAAATCTGCAACGTCTGAAGCACCAAATTTTTCAGGAATCTGATTTTCAGTATTTTCTGTTGGAGTTGCATATGGATCAACAGAAGGATCCATCATTAATTTTACTTCTTTGGTGACTGCTTCTAAATTGGTAAATTGCCCTTTTGGATTTAAATTGGCAAAATAGGTATTTGGAAAAGCCAATAAAATATGCAAATGTTTTGAATAGTATAAATAATTCAAGAATACTAAAATCCCTAAAATATGAAACCACCAAGCTGTTCTTTCAATTGTATGGAGTGTTTCAACAGAAAAACCGTCAAAAATTGGAGCAATGAATTGACTAATTACATTTCCAACTCCTGCTTCTTGAAAAGGAGCGTCAGTTGCATTCATGGTTAAAAACAACGTCATCAAAACCACTTCAAAATAAAGGATAAAATTTCCATCATTTTTTGGCCAACCTTTCATTTCAGCGCTCAAAAATCGTTTTATTTTTACTACATTTCTTCTTGTCCAAAAAACAAAAACTGCTACTAAAACCAACACAGCTAAAACTTCAAAAGTACCAATTAAAATACCATAGAAATTGGTTCCTAAAATATCTTGAAAAAGTCTGTGTGTTCCAAATAATCCATCAATTACGATTTCTAAAACTTCTATGTTGATAATGATAAATCCAACATAAACTACCAAATGTAACAATCCAGAAATGGGTCTTCTCACCATTTTTGATTGTCCAAAAGCAATTTTAAGCATGTTTTTGAGTCGAGCAGATTTGTTATCTGTTCTGTTTATGTCTTTTCCTAAACGAATATTTCTGAACAATTTGCGAACATTCATCGCAAAAAAACCGAACCCAATTGCTAGTGCAATTGCAAATAAAATATTTGGTAAATAGTGCATTTGATTGTTTTTATACGTTTAATTTATTGTTTAACTTCCTCTTCCTTAACTTCTGGTTTATAAGGTGTTGCTTTTTTTCCAAATAATGAAAAATGTACAAATCGTTTTGGATTTAACTTCATTTCTCTCAACAATTCTTCCAATTCTTGAGACATTTCTGTTAGATTTGTATACAAAGCATCGTCATTCAATAATTTTCCTGCTGTTCCTTTTCCGTTGTTAATTCCATCTAAAATTGAATTTACTGAAGTTAAAGTATGTTCTGCTTTTCTCATAATTTCTCCCAAATTAGAATTCGCTAACGTATCTGTAACTTTTGATAAATTTTGAGTAATTTGATTCGTATTTTTCAACGTTTCTTTTAAGTTTGAAGAATTTGAATCTACAATTGAATTTACAGATGCTATTGTTGCTCTTAAATCAATGATGGCAAGTTCAATTTCTTCAAATGAATTTTGAATGCTATTGGTTGTTTTTTTATCGAGCAAATTATTAAAATTTTTGAATGATACATCTGCACTTTCCAAAACACGTTCTAATTTAATTTGAATAGGATCTAATCTTGCACCTATTGCAGAAAATAAACCCTCTTCAACTTCGCCTAATAAATAATCTCCATCTTTTGCTTCATCTCCTTCATAACTAGGAATCAAAACTAAATTTGACCCTGATAATGGATTGGGAGAGTAGATTTTTACAATGCTACTTTTTGTGAATTTAAATCCATTTTCTAATGAAAATTTCACTAGCATTTGACCTTTTTTATTTGGGTTTGGATTGAAATCTATATTGTCTACACCACCAACTTTTAATCCATTAACAAATACAGAACTTGCTTCTGTTAAACCTCCAACATTATTATATTCGACAAGAAACTGTCTTTTACTAGGTTGAAAAATATTTTGACCATTCAAAAAATTGAATCCCCAAATAAAAATTATGATGATTAGAATTGCAATAACTCCGGTTTTTAATTCTTTAGACATATGTAAAAATTTATAACAATATTACTAATAATTTTTGGTTGAAAAGCCTTCAATTTAATTCAATTTCAATGCATCTGAAACTGATATTTTCTCTTCTCCTTTAAACGCGACCATAAATGCTGTTGAAAATCCTGCATTTTGAGCAGTTTTCAAACTTTCTTGCGCCTCTTTGTAATTAGATGTTGTTCCGTAATAATACTTAAAAAAATCGCCTGTTTGCACTACTTCAACATCTTTTAAACCGCTAAAATTGAATGGTTTTAATTCAATTTTATTTTTTCCAGAAGCAATTTGAATTTTAAATAAAACTTCATTGCTATTCTTTTCTAAAATTATTTTTGGTGTGTTTCCCTCTTTTACGGTATTCATTCTCAAATGATCAATATAATCTTTAATAGCATCAGCAATCGCTTTTGCCATTTGAGATTGCCCTTTTTCTGAATTCAAATAAGAACCTTCAGTTCTATTTGTTAAAAAACCCAATTCAATTAAAATACTTGGCATGATGGTTTCTCTCAGTACTTGAAAATTATCTTGTTTTACTTTTCGGTCTAAACGATTTAATTTTTGAGTGAAATTTTGCTGCACCAAAGTTGCTATTTCTAGACTTTTATCTAAATTTTCTTCTTGTAAAAGTGACAATCCAATGACAGACTCTGCAGAATTTGGATCAAAACCCTGATAGCGTTCTTGGTAATTATCCTCTAATAAAACAACAGCATTTTCTCTTTTTGCGATTTCGAAATTCTTTTTATTTCCTCGTAAACCCAACACAAAAGTTCCTGCTCCGTATGCATTTGACGTGTGAGAATCGCAATGAATAGAAACAAATAAGGTTGCTTTAGAATCATTTGCAATAGCGCCTCTTTTCCATAAATCGATAAAAACATCTTCTTGTCTGGTATAAATTACTTTTATATTATCGAATTTTGATAATTGTCGTCCAACTTCTAATGCCGTTTTCAATGCAATATCTTTCTCCTGAAAACCGTTTCCTAAATTTCCGGGGTCTTTTCCTCCATGACCAGCATCTAAAACAATTGTGTAGGTTTTTTGAGATACTATTGGAGTTGAAAAAAAGGAAAAAAAAACCGTTAAAAGTGTTAAAAAAAACAAGTTTTGTGGTTTCAACATAAATTTGTGGTTTTGCAAAAAGTTCATCAATAAAATTTAACTAATTTTGGCGTCGTGAATTTGGTATTCCAAAAAGTGAGCCGTTTTTAATTTTATACAAAAATAGTATTTAAAGCATTGCAATCAAACCTATCATACATACTTTTATTTTGTGTCTTCTTTTTTACAAAGACTGGCTTTGCGCAAGATATAAAATCAACAAATAAAACTGTAATTCCGGCAGTAAAAAAGGATTCACTAAAACCATCCAAAGAGCTTCCAAAAATCAATGTAAAGAAAGATTCTTTGCTCTTAAAAAAGAAAGATACAATCGCTAAAGATTCTTTAAAACCAAAGGAAACTATTGAGGATATCATTACACATACTGCAAAAGATTACACCATTCAAGATGCAAAAAAAAGAAAAGTAACTTTATATAACGAAGCGAATATTCAATACACTGATATTGATTTGAAAGCAGGAATAATTATTGTTGATTA
>JANQTK010000252.1:37395-39583 GCA_030731695.1 Polaribacter sp. | reverse complement strand
AAATCCAGTGAGCAGTAATGTTCGTGCGGGTTCAAGTCCCGCCTTCAGTACAAAAACCGTAACATTTAGTTGTTACGGTTTTTTTGTTTTGATATTATTATATATTACTTTTTTAATAAATTAATCTTGTAAATTATTTATCCATTTAGAAATGGTTTGAATAAATAACTCTTCATTAATAGGTTTTAACAAATAATCATTCATTCCTGCATTAACACATTTTTCCAATTCTTCTTTTGAATCACTTCCTGTCAATGCAATAATTGGGATGGTTAGGTTTAATTGTTTCCTGATTATTTCTGATGCTTGATATCCATCTAATACAGGCATCTGTATATCCATCAAAACTAAATCGCACAAATTATTATTTAAATGTTGTATTGCCTCTTCTCCATTTCCTGCCTCTGAAATAATTACTTTATGCTTTTTTAAAATAAATGTAGCCACCATTCTATTAAGCATATCGTCATCAACAATTAGTATTTTTTTTCCATTAATATTCATGGAACTTTCTTCAGCAGTATTACTTACATTCATATAAAAAATATTCCATTTTAATTTACCTTCACAAATATAATGAATACAAAGATGTTTTTTTATTCTATAAAAATTACCTGTTTTTAGATTTTTTATTATGATACTATATTTCAAAAATGATTTTAAGGAAATCAAAAAATAGCCTCCTAAAAATTTTATTTGATTCTCAAAAAATAACAATTCATATACTTTTTATAAAAAAAATGACCCCTAAAGGTATAACACATTTAATTTTTCTAGATTTTTTTATTTTTCTTTAACATAATTCTTTATCTTTATGGTATAAAATAACCCACCTAAAAGTTAAATTACATGAAAGTTACAATTGTTGGAAGCGGATACGTTGGTCTAGTGACTGGCGCTTGCTTTTCTGAAGTTGGTATTGATGTTACTTGCGTTGATATTGATAAAAAGAAAATTGAAAATTTGAATAACGGAATCATCCCTATTTACGAACCTGGTCTTGAAGAAATGATTGCCAGAAACATGAAAAAAGGACGACTTAGCTTTACTACAAATATTGCTGAGGCAATTGAGGATTCTGAAGTTTTATTTATTTCGGTTGGAACACCACCAGATGAAGATGGAAGTGCTGACCTTAAATATGTTCTTGCTGTTGCAAGAGATTGTGGTAAGCATATGAATGATTATATGCTTGTAGTAACAAAAAGTACAGTGCCTGTAGGAACTTCAAAAAAAGTTAAAAAAGCGCTTCAAGAGGAGTTAGACAAACGAAATGTTTCTATTGAATTTGACGTTGCTTCAAATCCAGAATTTTTAAAAGAAGGTGCTGCAATTAACGACTTTTTAAAACCAGATAGAATTGTAGTTGGTCTTGACAGCAAAAGAGCTGAAGATTTAATGAGAAGTTTATACAATCCTTTTACACTTAATGGTCATCCAATAATTTTTATGGATATTGTATCTGCTGAAATGACAAAATATGCAGCAAATGCAATGCTAGCTACAAAAATTAGTTTTATCAATGACATTGCTAACTTATGCGAAATTGTGGGTGCTGACATCAATAAAGTAAGAAAAGGTATTGGTTCAGATTCTAGAATTGGGCCTAAATTTATTTATCCCGGAATAGGATATGGAGGTTCTTGTTTTCCAAAAGATGTTCAAGCGCTTATTAAAACCGCGGGTGAAAATAACTATAGCTTGCAAGTTTTAAAAGCAGTTGAATCTGTTAATCAAGCCCAAAAACTTGTGTTGTTTAACAAAATAAATGCATATTACAATGGAGATTTAAAAGGAAAAACTATTGGTATTTGGGGTCTTTCTTTTAAACCGCAAACTGATGATATGCGTGAAGCTCCGTCATTATATATAATAAAGAGTCTTTTAGAAGCAGGTGCAGTTGTAAAAGCGTATGATCCTGTAGCTAATGAAGAAGCAAAACATCATTTTGGCGATAGTATTACCTATTTTGAAGACCAATATGAAGCTTTAATTGATGCTGATTGTTTAGCCATACTAACGGAATGGCCAGAGTTTAAATTCCCAAGTTTTAAAATCATAAAAAAATTATTAAGCCATCCTGTAATTTTTGATGGTAGAAATATTTATGATAGAGATCAGATTAAAACAAATGGCTTTGAATATTTCTGTATTGGTGTTAACACTTCAGAAGAAAAATAATCTATTT
>JANQTK010000252.1:0-37295 GCA_030731695.1 Polaribacter sp. | reverse complement strand
GGCTTTGAATATTTCTGTATTGGTGTTAACACTTCAGAAGAAAAATAATCTATTTTAAAAATAAATACTGTAATGGTTAGAAAAAAAATCCTAGTAACTGGTGGAGCTGGTTTTGTTGGTTCGCATTTATGTGAACGTTTATTAAATGAAGGTAATGAAGTTTATTGTTTAGATAATTTTTTTACGGGTCAAAAAGAAAATGTAGTTCATCTTTTAGAAAATCCTTTTTTTGAGTTAATTCGTCACGATGTTACCTCTCCTTTTTTTATAGAAACCGATGAAATTTATAATTTAGCGTGTCCTGCATCTCCAGTTCATTATCAATACAATCCCATAAAAACGATGAAAACATCTGTGATGGGTGCAGTTAATATGCTAGGACTAGCCAAACGTGTTGGAGCAAAAATACTTCAGGCTTCAACAAGTGAAGTTTATGGAGATCCTTTGGTTCATCCTCAAAAAGAAACCTATTGGGGACACGTAAATCCGATTGGAGATCGTGCATGTTATGACGAAGGAAAGCGATCTGCAGAAACACTGTTTGTTAATTATCACAAGCAAAATAACGTAAATATTAAAATCATACGAATTTTTAATACTTACGGACCTAAAATGCACCCAAATGATGGTAGAGTAGTTTCAAATTTTATTGTTCAAGCACTACAAAATCATGATATTACGGTTTATGGAAAAGGAAATCAAACTCGAAGTTTTCAGTATGTAGATGACTTAGTTGAAGGAATGATTAGATTGATGAACTCTAGAGATGGTTTTACAGGTCCTGTAAATGTTGGTAATCCTAATGAATTTACAATTTTAGAATTGGCTCAAAAAGTAATTGAACTTACTGGATCTAAATCAAAAATTATATACAAACCATTACCTTCAGATGATCCAATGCAAAGACAACCAGACATTTCTCTTGCAAAAAAAGAATTAGACTGGTCACCAAAAGTGCAATTAGAAGAGGGATTGATAAAAACAATTGATTTTTTCAAGAAAATTGTTTGATTATAAAATCTATTTCAAATGCTTTAAAAATAAATTTTAAATTTCAGTCTTAAATAATTATCCTAATGAGCCTACCCCCAAATTTAGATCATTCAAATGAAAAGTCATATAAACTTGATATGATTGAAATGATGTGTCGTGGAAATGAAACTCAAATTTTAAATATGGTTAACGTATTTATTGATCAAATTTCAAAATCAATAGTAGAAATTGAACAAGCTTATACTGAAAATGATTTTTTAAAAATTAAGAGTTTAGCTCATAAAATTAAACCTACGTTAACCTATTTTGGAACTGCTAAACTGGAAAAAGAGTTTATAGATACAGAGCTTTTAATTGCAAAAGAGATTACTTCAACCGAATTAGACTTAAAAATAAAAACGCTTCAGTTAATGACAAATCAAGTTGTAACTGAATTAAAAGATGATTTTAAATTAACTAATTGATATAATTATGAAGAAAAAAATATTAGTCTTAGATGACGAAATAAGTATTTGTTTGTTATTACAGAATTTTCTTTCTCAAGATTATGATGTAGTTACATTACATGATGCTTCTGAAGCACTTGAATGGCTTGATGGCAATATTCCTGATTTAGTAATCAGCGATATTCAAATGCCCAATATGGATGGTTATGATTTTTTAGTAAAAGTACGTCAACGAGGTTTTACAAAACATACCCCTGTTATTATGTTGTCTGGAAGATCAGAAAGTAAAGAACGTATCAAATGTTATAGGCTTGGCGCTCAAGATTATCTTACAAAACCATTTAATCCTGAAGAACTTGAAGAATTGGTTAAGAAAAACCTGTACCCAATTCATTATGCAATAGAATGGTAAAATTAAACACAAAATTGCAACTAAAATAGCACTACCCCATGAGCTCAAAACGCAACATTTTATATATTGGTAATAATGCAGATTATTTTACCTCAGAAATTAATGAAAACTGGGCGATTACAAGGCTAGAAAATAGTATTAAAGCAACTAAGCATCTGCAATCGCAAGAAAAAATAGATGCTATAATTTGCGACTATTATCTACCAGGAAATACCGGAATTTTTCTTTATGATTGGATAAGAGCTCAAAGTGATTTCGATGCTATTCCATTTGTGTTATTGTCAAAAGAATTTAGCGTTGACATTTATAAATTAGCATTCAATAAAAAAATAGATGATTTTTATGTGCCATCCGTTTCAAATCCAAAGGACATTTTAGAAAGAGTGAGCTATCTTTGCACTCATAAAAAACCTTTTAGTAAAACATCCGCATCAAAAATCAAAGTTAAAGACGAAGATTACAAAATGCCACTTTCGAAACGTATTTTTGATATCGTAGTTGCATCAACAGTTTTATTAATAGCTTCTCCTTTTTTACTTTTAATAATTTTAGCCATTAGACTTGAATCAAAAGGAAAAGTCTATTACATTTCAAAACGAGTTGGACGAAAAACATTCGATTTTTATAAACTTAGATCCATGCGAACAGGATCAGACGAATTATTAAAAAAATTAGCTGCTGAAAAAAATCAATACAAAAAAGAAGAAGTAAAATCAGAAGTTAATTTATTAGACATTCCTTGTCCAAAATGTAGTGCATTGCCAGAAGGTGAAACATGCTCGCCAATTATGTACATTGATACCCATCAAATTTGTGATTATTGGTTTAATATTCAAAAACGCGAAGCAGCAAAAAGCAATTCTACATTTGTTAAAATTGTTGACGATCCAAGAATTACAAAAGTGGGTAAATTTATTCGTAACACAAGTATTGATGAACTTCCGCAACTTATCAATGTATTAAAAGGAGACATGTCTATTGTTGGCAATAGACCTTTGCCAGTTTATGAAGCAGAAATGTTGACAGGAGATGACTTGTCAAAACGTTTTTTAGCACCTCCAGGAATTACAGGTTTATGGCAAGTGGAACTGAGAGGAAAAGGCGGAAAAATGTCGGAAGAAGAAAGAATGCGTTTAGATAATGAATACGCTGATCAATTTGTAGGAGATAATTACTCTTTTTGGTACGATATTAAACTTATTTTAAGAACAATACCTGCATTATTTCAATCTGATACTGTTTAAACTCTAAAATTTATTTAAAAAAAATGAACAAATCTTTTAGTTTACTTTGCTCAATTTGTTTTTTTATAGTTTCATTTCATACTATAAAAGCTCAAAACAATGAATTAAATGATATTTCATTAAAAGGAATAGAATTTAAGTTTCCGCCCTTAGAAGTTGTTATTGATTCTGCTTTAAAACATAGTGCAATGCTTAAATTTAGAAATAATCATATTGGTGTAACAGAATCTACACTAGCCTCTGAACGTATTTATTGGACTCGAAATTTTGGAATTCAAGCAGATACTAGATATGGAAATTTAAGCAATTTTGCCATGAATGACGATGGTGCAACAAATACTGCTGCCTTAACAATTTCAAGACAATTCAACTACAGTGTAGGAGTATATTTAAAGTTTCCTGTTTTTGATGTGCTAAACAGAAAAAATCAAATTAAGCTTGCATTATTAGAGGTTGATGAAGCAAAAAGTATGGCAGATTTCACAAAAGAAGAAATAAGACAAACTGTTATCAGGTTATATCAAGACTTAATTTTAAAACAAAAATTACTTCAAATACGATCAAGAAGTTTGGGTGATGGTAGAGTGAATATGGAAATGGTTGAAAAAGAATTTAGAAATGGAATCGTGCCAATATCAGAATATGTAAGGATTACTGGTATGAGTGCAAATTTAGAAGCAGATTATGAAATAGCAAAATCTGATTTTATAACCGCTAAACAATTGCTAGAAGATATAGCTGGATTTGTATTTGACCTAAAAAAATAAGAACATGGCTATCATTGATTTTATAAGATTAATTTTAAAACACATTGTTTTACTTATTGTTGTTCCTATATTTTTAGGATGTTTGGTAATTTTACTTACCACAAATCCTTCTTTTAAATATTCTTCTGAAACTCTATTATATACTGGTCTTGCAAGTGGCTCATCAATTGAAATGGATAAAACTTTCAATTATCAAGCAACAAATACTGCTTTTGATAATTTGATAAACATTATCAATTCAAGAGAAACTCAAGAAGAAGTTGCTATAAGATTATTGGCACAACACTTAATGTTACCAGAGGCAAATCCAAAATATATTTCTCAAGAGCATTTTATTGAATTTCAAAAAAAAATTCCAAAAGATATTTATAAATATGTTTCCACAGGAAATGTTACTGACATAGATCCTGATCAATTGAATAATTATCATTATGAGCCATTTCCAAGTGAAATAAATCGGAAAAATTATGAAAAAACAGTTTCAAATTTAAAAGCCTTAATGAAAAGCGGCAGTGATAATTTTGTGTATGAACTGCTAAATTATGGGGAGGATAAGCATTATTCCTTAAAAGCAATTTCCGAAATAAAAGCACAAAGAATTAATAGTAGTGATTTAATGAAACTAAGTTATACTGTTAATGACCCAGGAATATGCCAGCAAACGCTTTCTATTTATAATCAAGTTTGTATTATAAATTATAAAAGCATCAAAGAAAATAGATCTGATGCTGTTGTAAAATATTTTGAAAATGAACTTGAAAAAGCGCGAGGATTTTTAAAAGATGCTGAAGACAAATTGCTCGAATTCAACAAAAGTTCTAATATCATAAATTACTATGAACAAAGTAAAGCTGTTGCCGTTGTAAAAGAAGAAATGGATGTTAATTACAAAAAAATTACAGCAGAATTAGCAGGAGTTAATGCAGGAACCAAAAAATTAGAAGAAAAAATAAAAATTCAAGAAATTATTCAAGAAAAAAGTAATATTCTACTAAAAAAGAAAAGAGATTTAGGGGATTTGAATTTTAAAATTGCATTAACACAATCCGAAATTGAATCTAGCAATAAGCAACAAGATATTTTAAAATTAGACAAACTAAAAATTCAATCTGAAGTGTTGATTAGTGACATCAAAAAAGGTGTTGACGAATTATATACCTATCAAAATTCTATTGACGGCTTGCCAATATCTAAAGTGCTTCCAGATTGGATAAACAATGTTGTTGAATCGGAAAAATTAAAAGCGCAAATAAATGTAATAAATGGTCAAAATAATGACTTTAAAGAAGTTTATGCAGAATATGCGCCTGCAGGAGCGAATATGAAAAGACTTGAACGTGAAATTTCTGTTGCAGAACAAGGTTATTTAGAAATACTTCACGGATTAAATTTAGCAAAACTTAAATTACAAGACAGTGAAATGTCCTCTAATTTAAAAACTATAGATTCTCCATTTTTCCCTTTAACTCCTAATCCAACAAAAAGAGCCATCTTAATTATTGCAGCTGCCTTTTTAGGTGGACTATTAACTTTGGCAATTATTTTTGTTATGGAGTATTTTGATGATACTTTAAGAAACAGCAAAATTGCTAGTAAAAATATAGGACTTAGTTCATTAGGAATGATTCCTAAAATTTTACTTAATCCAGGAAATATCAATTTACCCTTTATTCAAAATAGATTGATAGAAACCATAACTCAAAATATCATTCAATATTTTTCAACAAAAGAAATACTTAACAGACCAAAAACAATTGTTGTTTTTAGTACCCAAAGTATGGAAGGTAAAACAGTAATCACTGGAAACATTGCCAAATCATTAAAAAAAGAAGGAAAAAAAGTATTTGTTTTAAACCATAAAGAAAAACAAAAACACCTAAAAAATAAACGAAAATCTCCAATTCTACACAAAATTTTTGGATATCAAGACCCAAGAATTGATTTTGAAAATCCATTTTTGGCTGATATTTCAACATATCTATCAGATGATGAGTTTCGTTTTTATGAGATGAATACTAATTTCTTCGACGCAAAAAATTATACTGATTTTTTAAAATCAAATTCTATAGAAATCAATAATACTCCTGATTTTGTAATCATTGAATTACCAGCAATTATCTATCATAAATATCCAATAGAATTAATTAAAAATGCTGATTTAAACATCCTTGTTTGTCGTTCAAATAGAATTTGGTCTGATGCTGATAAATCTGCAACTAAAAATTTAATTGAAACTTGTGCATCAAAAATTAATTTAATTATAAACGGAGTTCATATTAACGAAATAGAATCTGTTTTAGGTGACTTGCCTAAAAAGCGAACAAAAATCAGAAAAAAATTAAAATCAATATTCAAATTTCAATTTTTATCAAAAAATCACATTTAAACAATCAAGCTGATGAAAATGCTAAAAAAATTAGCAAAAGAGGATAATTTCTTGTCATTAACAGGAAACCTAATTATTGCATTTTTAGGCATTAGTGGTTTTGCTTTGCTCGCAAGAAGTTTAACATTAAATGTATTTGGTGAATGGGTTTTGTTTATAACAGGTGGCTCTTTTGTAGAAATGTTTCGATTTGGAATCACAAACACAGGATTGATCCGCTTTTTATCTGGAGCAGATGAAACCTCAAGAGCAAAATTAATTGGATCCAATGCGTTGATTGGTTTAGGAGCAACCATTTTAATTGCAGTAATACTAGTATTTTTTTATACTTTTTTTAATGACGCAATTAGCAATTCTGGTTATAATTTATTTTTTAAATGGTATCCATTATTAGCTTTTCTTAATCTTCCATGGAATAATGCCTTAGTTGTTTTGCAAGCAGACAGGAAGTATGATAAAATTTTAATTGTAAAATCCATCAATAGCGGACTTTTCTTTTTAGTGATTTTAATCAATTTCTTTTTTTTCAAAATGGATTTAAATCAACTAGTCATTGCCTTACTCATCATAAACGGATTTACATCATTACTAACTATAATTTTAGGTTGGGATGGCACAAAATTAATTACAAAAGCAACCTCACAAACTAATAAAACCTTATTAGATTTTGGAAAATATACAACGTTTACATTAATTGGAACCAATTTATTAAGAAGTGCAGATACCTTAATTATCAGCTTAAGTCCTATGGGAAATGCAGCTGTTGCACTTTACAGTATCCCATTAAAATTAACGGAATTACAGCAAATCCCTTTGCGAAGTTTTGTAGCAACTGCTTTTCCAAAAATGTCTAAAGCAAGTGTTCAAGGAAAAATTTCTGAAGTCAGAGAATTATTTTACAGCTATTCAGGAGCTTTGACTTATTTATTTGTAATTATGAGTCTGTTTACTTTTGTGTTTGCTGAATTCTTAGTGTTGGTTTTATCAGGAAATCAATATTTAGAAGTAGATCCAATAACTGGTTTTAATGTTGTTGATATTGTTCGTGTGTTTTCTATTTACGGTCTTTTATTACCTATAGATAGAATGACAGGAATTGGATTAGATAGCATTAACAAGCCAAATATAAATGCGATTAAAGTATTTGTAATGGTTGTAGCAAATGTCATTGGAGATTTTATAGCCATATTTATTTTTAAATCTTTAATTCTAGTAGCAGTTGCATCTATTGTTTTTACAATAATTGGCATTTGGATGGGAATGTATTTTTTAGACAAAGAATTGTCTTTATCCTACAAAGAAATTTTTTCAAGTGGAATCACCTTCTACAAAAACATATTCAATAAAATAACAAATAATCGCTATATAAATAAATTTTGATTTCAAACGACCAAATAAATCCATTCGAAAAACCTTCAGGTTCTGCTAGTTTAGTAAACCCGAAAGGAATTTTACTGCTTTTTGGTGGCGTTATTTGTATTGCATTGCTTTTAGCAAAATTAAAAATTGTTGGTATAGGACTTTTATTTGCGCTGTTTTTTGGCATAATCTACTTCTATTTTTTATTTAAAAAACCCATTATTGGTTTTTACACAGCTATTGGAGTAAATTTTGTCATTCTAGGAATTGGAAGATATATTCAAGGATTGCCATTAGGATTTGCAATTGACGGAATCATGGTTTTTACTTTTTTAGCAATTATCTTTTCGAGATTTAGAGAAAGAGTTGATTGGTCTCCAGCAAATAAAACCATTACTATTTTAGCAGGCATTTGGATGGTATATTGCATATTACAACTTGTAAATCCAGAAGCTAGAATGATAGAACCTTGGATTGCAGGAAGAGGTATTGGTTTCTATTTCTTTTTCTTTGTTATACTAACCTTTATGCTCATTGATACCAATAAAAAATTGGATGCATTTTTATATGTATGGGGAATATTCTCCATACTTGCTACATTAAAAGGAACATTTCAGATGCTTTTTGGAGTTGATTATGCTGAACAAGCTTGGCTAGATAATGGAGGTGCAGAAACTCATGTATTATTTGGCAAGCTGAGAGTTTTTTCATTTTTTAGTGATGCAGGGCAATTTGGAGGAAATCAAGCCTATGCAGGAGTTGTTTTTTTAATTTACTCGATGGCTAAAAAAGGATTTTCAAAAATATTCTTCTTAACTGTTGGATTACTAGGTTTTTATGGGATGATGATTTCTGGAACAAGAGGTTCAATTGCAGTTCCTTTAGCTGGATTAATGACATTTTTTGTTTTACGAAAAAACATAAGAGTACTAAGTACTGGCGTGTTGTTTCTTGCACTCTTTTTTGTATTTTTTAAGTATACTACAATCGCCAATGGAAACTATCAAGTAAGAAGAATGCGCAGTGCTTTTGACCCAAATGAACCTTCACTAAAAGTAAGGCTTGATAATCAAAAAATTTTAAAAGGATATTTAGCTTCCAGACCTTTTGGTGGTGGTATTGGTCATGCAGGAGACAAGGCTCAGCGTTTTTTACCTTACGCTTTTCTATCTAATGTTGCAACTGATAGTTGGTATGTTTTAATTTGGGCTGAATTAGGTATTGTTGGTCTTACATTTCATTTAATTATTTTATTTTTTGTGATTGGAACAGCTAGTTATAAAGTAATGTTTAAAATTAGAGATCCAATAACCAAAATTAAAATGAGTGCGCTTATTGCTGGAATGGCAGGAATAATGTTAGCTTCTTACGGAAACGCAATATTAGGTGGAATGCCAACTGCATTATTAATTTATGCATCAATGGCAATCATGTCAAAGCCAGAAATTTTTGAAGAAAACACAAAAGAAACAGAAACAGCATTAATCGCAGCATAAACAAAAGATAAAGGCTTTAAAAAACCCTAAAAATACATCAACTAATCAACAACCTCTTAACTTTAAAATTATGAATTACAGAAACATCAAGGACTTAAATAATATTATACTTCAAAGGCTAAGTATTATTCCACGTGATTTTGATTTAATAGTAGGCGTTCCAAGAAGTGGTATGTTACCTGCAAATCTTTTATCATTATACCTCAACAGACCCTATACTGACATTGACTCTTTTTTAAACGGGCATATTTATAAAGCAGGCGCAAGAAGTCAATTTTTTGAATCTGGAGCATATAAAAAAGTATTGGTAGTTGATGATAGTATCGCTTCTGGTTCTGCAATGGTGGAAGTGAGAGAGAAACTAAAACATCTTGAAGATAAATTTGATATCAAATATTGTGCTGTTTATATCATAGCTGGTAAAGAAAAAATGGTAGATTATTTCTTTGAAATTGTGCCATTACCAAGATATTTTCAATGGAATATTTTAAATCATACTACTCTAGAAAAAGCTTGTTTTGATATTGATGGCGTTTTATGTGCAGATCCTTTACCTGAGCAAAATGATGATGGAGAAAAATATATTGACTTTATTTTAAATGCACCTCCGTTATTTATTCCAGGAAGCAAAATCGGAACAATTGTAACCTCAAGACTAGAAAAATACCGAAAAGAAACGGAAACTTGGTTGGCTGCAAACAACATAAAATACAATGATTTGGTGATGTTAGATTTACCAGATATGGCTGCTCGTCAAAAAGCAAATAATCATGGTGATCATAAAGCAAAAGCGTATATGGCTAAACCTTATGTACTATTTATTGAAAGCGAATTAAATCAGGCTATCGAAATCAATAGAATCTCAAAAAAACCTGTTTTATGTACCGCAAATTTTGAGATGATTTTTGAGTCAGAATCATTTTTGTACAACCTTAAAAGTGGAAAACATTTGCCATTTTTAAGAGAATTTGGATTAAAAGTAAGAAATAAATTAAGAAAAATACTCAAAGGATAATCTTAAAATATTTCTAAAAACATTCAATTCGTTTTTCAATTATAATTATTTATCATGTTTCTATTAAATATCATACAACTCATTTTGCTGATTCTATTAGGTTTAGCAACACTTTATATTTTTATTTTTTCAGTCGCGAGTCTTTTTTACAAGCAAAAAACCTACAACGATAATGGAAATATGAAAAGCATAGCTGTGCTTGTTCCAGGTTATAAAGAAGATGAGGTTATTATTGAAGTTGCCAAATTAGCATTAGAACAAAAATATCCTAAAAATCTTTTTGATGTTGTAATCATTGCTGATTCTTTCAAGGCAGAAACCTTAGCAACCCTAAAAACATTACCCATAAAGTTGATTGAAGTAAGTTTTGAAAAAAGCACAAAATCCAAAGCTTTAAATAAAGCAATGGAAACATTACAAAGAGACTATGAAATTGCTGTTGTTTTAGATGCTGATAATGTAATGGCTCCTGATTTTTTACAAAAAATAAATGCTGTTTTTGAGTATGATTTTATTGCGGTTCAAGGTCATCGTACTGCAAAAAATACTAATAATTCTTGGGCAATATTAGATGCAATCAGTGAAGAAATCAATAACAATATCTTCAGAAAAGGACATAGAGTTTTAGGTCTTTCGTCTGCAATTATTGGCTCAGGAATGGCTTTTAGATATCAATATTTTAAATCATTAATGGCTACAGTTACTGCAATTGGCGGTTTTGACAAAGAAATTGAATTGAAAATGCTCAAAGAAGGACGCAAAATTGTATATCTAAATGATGCTATTGTGTATGACGAAAAAATTCAAAAAGCAGAAGTTTTTGGCAATCAACGTCGTAGATGGTTATCTGCTCAATTTCATTATTTTAGAAAAGACATTTTAAATGCAACAAAAGATTTAATTACAAAAGGAAATGTAGATTATTTTGACAAAGCAATTCAATTTATACAACCTCCAAGAATTTTATTATTAGGCGCTGTTATCCTTTTTAGTGTCGCTTTTTTAATCATCAATTACTTTTTAGAAAACCAAATTATTTATACAAAACTTTGGATTGCTTTGGTGGTAACTTGTGTTTTATCATTTGTTTTTTCTGTTCCAATTTCATTTTACAATTCAAAAACTCTGGGTGCTTTGGCGAGTTTACCTAAAGGAATGTTTACAATGTTATTGTCTTTGCTAAAAATAAAAGGAGCAAATAAAACATTTATTCATACTCAACATACTTCAAATTCAAAAGATATAAAAACTAAATAATTTATACTTAGACATTTATCAAACAAATGAAAAATAAAAAAATTGAAAAATTAGAAGCCATTCGTGGATTCGCTGCATTTTATGTGGTGCTTTTTCATTTGTTACCACAAAAAATATTGCTTTTTGGAATCAATATCGGTTTTTTATTTCGCTTTGGATCTGAAGCTGTAATTATGTTTTTTATTTTAAGTGGTTTTGTAATTAAATATACTTGGGAAAACTCCTCAGATAAATCGTTTAAAAAATATTTTTTGAGAAGATTTTTAAGGATTTATATTCCTTTGATATGCATTTTCCTATTAGCCTATATTTTAAAATGTTATGCAGAAGGCAGTTTAGCAGATCCTGAGTGGAAAACTCTTTTAGGAAACTTGTTCATGCTTCAGGATGTAATTTCATTAAAACCAAATGTAATTTCACCTGTTTATATGGCAAATGGTGTTCTTTGGTCATTGTCTTATGAATGGTGGTTTTATATGATTTTTTTATTTTTATCTAAAAAAATTGCACCTTCTAAAATTCATAATTGGGTAATTATTTTAACAATAATAGCCGCAATTTCATATTTAATATATCCATTTATCATCAATAGAATTTTCATGTATTTTGGCATTTGGTGGATTGGAGTAAGATTCGCAGAGATTTATCTGAAAGGAGAAAGCTATACATTTACATCAATTAAAAATTACAGCTATGTTTTAATTGTGATTATAGCTCTTTTAAGCATCAATTTATACATCAACTTTGGATATACAAAAATATATGAATATCCTTTAGTAGCTTTCCCATTTATTGAATTGCGTCATTTTGTTTTCGCCATTTTAGCAATGTTTGGTGGAATCATTTGGAAAAAATTAAATTGGTTTGGTTTTCATGAACTTTTTGGAGTTTTTAAGTATTTAGCTCCTTTTTCTTATGGTATTTATATTTCGCATCATTATTTAGTTATTGAGGCAACTTATCTGGATTTTATCAATAATGTAATCCTAAAAAATACAATTTATATTCTTTTCATGTTTTTGTTTTCATATATAATTGAAGTGGTTATTTATGGTCAAATCAGAAAAAAACTAAAGAGTTATTTGCTAATTAATGTTTAAAACACTGCATTATGAGAATAGGTATTGAAGCACAAAGGATTTTTCGCAAAAAGAAACATGGTATGGACATGGTTGCTTTAGAACTTATCAAAAACCTGCAAATTATTGATACAAAAAATGACTATTTTATTTTTGTAAAACCCGATGAAGATAATTCCGTACTTCAGGAAACTGCAAACTTTAAAATTATTGAATTAAATGGTGGACCTTATCCAACTTGGGAACAAATAGCATTACCAAAAGCTGCAAAAAAATACCAATGCGATATTTTGCATTGTACAAGTAATACAGCTCCGTTTTTTACTGATATTCCTTTAATTACAATTCTTCATGATATCATTTACATGGAAAGTAGTTACCTGAAAATCCTAAAAAGTAGCGCTAGTGCTTATCAAAAATTTGGCAATATTTATCGAAAACTTGTTGTGCCTCGTGTTGTAAAAAAAAGTAAAAAAGTAATCACAGTATCTCATTTTGAGAAAAATAGAATTGGAGAATTTTTTGGTATCAAAGGAGATAAAAAACTAGATGCAATTTACAATGGTGTAAGCGAACATTTTAAACCAATAACAAATAATGAAGAACTTTTAAGGGTTAAAAATAAATATCATTTACCTGATAAATTTTTCTTTTTCTTAGGAAATACAGATCCAAAAAAGAATACCAAAGGAACTTTAAAAGCCTTTTCCGATTTTTTAAAACAATCAAATTCTGATTATAAATTGGTGATGCTTGATTATGATAAAATTGAGCTTAATAAACTTTTACTAGAAATTAATGATGTGAATCTCATCAATCAAATAGTTTTAACAGGATATGTTGTGAACACAGATTTACCAGCAATCTATTCACAATGCGCTGTTTTTCTATATCCATCTTTGCGAGAAAGTTTTGGTATTCCAATGCTAGAAGCCATGTCTTGTAATGTTCCAGTAATCACATCAAACACCTCATCAATGCCAGAGGTTGCAGCAGATGCAGCTCATATAATTGACCCTTTTCAATCCGAAGAAATTACAGCTGGTATTATTAAAATTTTAAATGATGATGATTATAGGAAGTCTCTTTGTGAAAAAGGTTTAGAAAGAAGCAAACAATTTTCATGGAAAAACATGGCAAAAGACTATTTGAAGCAATATGAATTAATTCATGGAAATATCTAAACAAAATAAAAATCATGATAACAGGTAAAGACATCATCGTAGTTGGCATCCAAGCTTGGGATATAGAAATTGGTAGCAATTGTAAAAATATTGCGCTAGAATTTGCAAAACACAATCGTGTTTTATACGTAAATCCGCCAATGTTAAGGTCTGTCATGAAAGAGCAAAAAGATAAAGAATCTATTCAAAAAAGAATCCGAATAAAAAATGGTGAAGAAGTTGATCTAGTAGAAATTGGCCCAAATCTTTGGAATTTATACCCAAAAACTCTTGTTGAATCTATTAATTGGATTCCTATACATAGCGTATTTAAATTTCTAAATAAAAGAAATACTGTTAGTTATGCAGAAGATATTAAAACCGCAACTCAAAGATTACAGTTTAAAAATACCATTTTGTTTAACGACAGTTCTATGTTTTTAGGGCTTCATTTGAAAAAACTTTTACAACCAAAAACCTATGCTTATTATATGAGAGATTATTTGGTAAAAGTACCTTATTGGCAAAAACATGGAGAAAGAATTGAACCTCAAGTTATTAAAAAAGCGGATGTAGTTTTAACCAATTCTGAGTTTTTCGAAGATTTTTGCAAACAATACAATCCTCATAGTTATATGGTTGGTCAAGGATGTGATGTATCTTTATTTAATGACGAAGACAATTCCATCAAAATTGCTGAAGAGTTTAAAAATATACCCTCTCCTATTTTTGGCTATGTAGGTTCATTAACTAGCTTACGATTGGATATTGAATTGCTAGAATTTATTGCATCGCAAAAGAAAGATTGGAGTATTGTTTTGGTAGGGCCTGAGGATGAAGATTTTAAAAAATCTAAATTACACTCCATGTCAAATGTTTATTTTTTAGGTAGTAAAGATGCTTTGCAACTTCCTAATTATGTAAAAGGATTTGATGTTACCACCAATCCACAACTAAAAAACAATTTAACTATTGGAAATTATCCCCGAAAAATCGATGAATATTTAGCCATGGGAAAACCTGTTGTTGCCACAAATACTAAGACAATGCAAATGTTTAAAGAACATGTGTATTTGGCAGATAGCAAAGAAGATTATGTTACTTTAATTGACAAAGCTTTGTCAGAAAATACGAGCGAACGTATCCAAAACAGAATTGAATATGCCAAAAGTCATACCTGGGAAAACAATGTGAAAGCTATTTACGAAGCCATCATAAAATCAACCAAACATAGCGTAAAATGGGACTAAAAGAAAAAATAAAATCGAATGAGAGTTTAAAAAAACTCGTTCATTGGTCTATTCTAATTCCAAAACAAACACGACCAAGATTATGGATAAAATGGTTTGTGAATCCGTTTTATCATAAAAAAGGAAAAGGTGCTATTGTAAGACCAAGAACAAGAATGGATGTAGTTCCTTGGAATAAATTTGAATTAGGAGAAGATTCTACCATAGAAGATTTTTCGGCAATAAACAATGGTGTAGGAAATGTAATTATTGGAGACAGAACCAAAATAGGACTTAGCAATACGATTATTGGACCAGTCTTGATTGGTAATGATATTCGTTTGGCACAAAACATTACACTATCTGGATTAAATCATAATTATGAAGATGTAAATCGTCCAATTCACGAGCAAGGTGTTTCTACATCTCCTATTACCATAGAAGATGGTACTTGGATTGGCGCAAATGTTGTTGTTTTGGCTGGTGTAACCATTGGAAAAAACTGTGTAATTGCAGCTGGAAGTATTGTAACCAAAAATATTCCATCATATTCTGTAGCTGTTGGAAATCCTGCCAAAGTGCTAAAAAAATACAATCACGAGACAAAGGTTTGGGAAAAAGTTTAAAAATTATATCATGGATTTATTAAAAATTACTTGCTGGATATTGATATTTATCATCGTTTATACCTATGTTGGTTATGGTATTTTATTATTTGCAATCATTAAAATTAGGAGATTTTTCAAAATTGGAAAAAAGTCTCCAATTGATGAAAACTTTCAACCAGAAGTCACCTTATTTATTGCGGCTTATAACGAAAAAGACTATGTAGCTGCCAAAATGAAAAATACATTATCATTAGATTATCCTAAAGATAAATTACACATTGTTTGGGTTACTGACGGTTCTAATGATGGCACACCAGATTTGTTAAAAGGTTATCCTAACACAACTGTTCATCATTTAGATGCTCGAAATGGTAAAATTGGTGCAATGAATAGAGGAATGCAATTTGTAAAAACGCCCATTGTAATTTTTAGTGATGCAAATACCAACCTTGGAAAAGAGTCCATTAAAAGAATTGTTCAATTATTTAGCAATCCAAAAGTTGGCTGTGTTTCAGGTGAAAAAAGAATTGTTGATAAAGAAAGTGATGTGGCTTCTGGTGCAGGCGAAGGTTTGTATTGGAAATATGAATCTACCTTAAAAAAATGGGATGCAGAACTGTACTCAGTTGTTGGTGCTGCTGGCGAATTATTTGCCATTAGAACTTCGTTATATCGTCATGTGGAAAAAGATACGATTTTAGATGATTTTATGATTTCTTTACGAGTTGCTCAAGATGGTTATACAATTCAATACGATCCTGAAGCGTATGCCATAGAAACAGCATCTGCAAATGTAAAGGAAGAATTAAAACGAAAAATCAGAATTTCAGCAGGTGGAATTCAATCTATTGTGAGATTAAAGTCATTACTGAATGTTTTTAAATACGGAACATTATCATTTCAATACATTTCACATCGAGTTTTGCGTTGGAGTTTAACGCCATTGTGTTTGGTGTTGTTAATTCCTGTTTTAACAATGCTTGCTATTGATGAAGGGCTTTTTTCATTTTCACTATACACACTATTTTTTTGGTTGCAAAACCTTTTTTATGCTGCTGCATTATTGGGTTGGTTTTTAGAAAATAGAGAAACCAGAATTAAAATACTATTTATCCCTTATTACTTTTTCATTATGAATTTATCAGTGATTTTAGGGTTTTTTCGATATATAAACAACACACAATCTGTCAATTGGGAACGCTCAAAAAGAGCGAGTTAAACAAAAAATAATTCAATTATGGATAGAAGAAAAGCTATTGGAGGAATTTTAGCCTTCACCGGAATTAGTATTGCTTCCTTTACTGGTTACAATTTTTTTTATGGAACATCAAACAGAGGAAAACTTAAAAATTATAAAGATTTAATTGCTGAATTAGTAGATGTAATTATACCTCCTACAGATACTCCAGGTGCGAAAGAAGCTAATGTTCATGATTTTATTATCAATTTTATGGAATCATGTTCATCAAATAAAGAGTTCAATACTTTTTATAATGGCTTAAATGATATCCAAAGTACTTGTTTAAGTGACTATAACACTGTATTTCAAAAGTGTACAAATCAACAAAAAATAGAAGTCCTAAAAAACTTAGATACCAATCAAGATTCTAGCAGTTTTTTTACAAAAATTGATACCAAAATAAGAGGGCGTTCTTTTTTCAATATCCTAAAATCACTGACAATCGAAGGTTACTGTTCGTCAGAACTTGGTGCTACAGAATTGTTATCCTACGTTCCTGTACCTGGTAACTATGCTGCAATTACTGCAATAACACCCAATCAAAAAGCTTGGGCAACAAGATAAATTTACTATGAAAAACCAAACAGAAACAAATACTTTTGATGCTATCGTTGTTGGATCTGGCATCAGTGGAGGTTGGGCAGCTAAAGAACTTACTGAAGGAGGATTGAAAACGCTCGTGCTTGAAAGAGGAAGAAATGTAGAACACTTAACAGACTATATTACAGCTCTTAAAGAACCTTGGGAGTTTCCTAATAGAATGCATTTAACATCAAAAGAAATAGAAGAAAGACCTGTTCAAAGTAGTCACTGCAATGCTGGTGACATGCATTTCTATGTTAAAGATAGTGAGCATCCTTATATTCAAGAAAAACCTTTTAAATGGATTAGAGGTTATCAAGTTGGAGGCAGATCATTAACTTGGGGACGTCAAAGTTATCGTCTTTCTGATTTAGATTTTGAAGCAAATAAAAAAGATGGATATGGAATTGATTGGCCTATCAGATATGATGATTTAAAAGAATGGTATGATTATGTTGAAGAATATGTTGGAATTAGCGGAAGTTCAGAGTCAATACCTCATTTACCTGATGGTGTTTTTTTGCCACCAATACCATTGAATGCTATTGAAAAACATTTAAAAGATAGCGTAAGTAAACACTATACTGATCGTTGTATAATAAATGGAAGGGTAGCAAATTTAACAGATTACAAAGAAGGAAGAGGCAAATGCATGTATCGCAACTTATGTAGCAGAGGATGCCCATTTTCAGGATATTTTAGCAGCAACTCTTCAACACTTTTAGATGCTTATAATAGTGGAAACGTAACACTCAGAGAAAATTCAATCGTAAAAGAAGTTGTTTACGATGAGGAAACTAAAAAAGCTATTGGAGTTACAATAATCGATGCTATTTCGAAAGATGAAATTACGTATTATGCAAAAATAATTTTCTTAAATGCATCTGCAATTGCCACAGCATCTATTTTATTGAATTCTGTTTCTAAATCATTTCCAAATGGATTAGGAAATTCAAGTTTACAAGTTGGTCATAATTTAATGGATCATGTGGTAAATGAAGGAACGTATGGAACTTTTGATGGTTTGTTAGATAAGTATTACGAAGGCAGATCTCCTGGAACAATTTACATTCCAAGATTCCAAAATTTAGATTCTAAAACTTCAAATCCCAATTTTATTAGAGGATATGGAATTCAAGGAAAAGGAGAGAGAGAACATTGGGATTCAAAACCCACCAAAGGTTTTGGTGCTACATTAAAAGCGCAACTTCAAAAACCAGGAAAATGGATTATTTCATTGGGTGGTCGTGGCGAGGTTTTACCTTATTACGAAAATAAAATTTCTTTAGATCATCAAAATTTAGATCAATGGGGATTACCACTAGTAAAAGTTCATTTTGAATATGGTGAAAATGAATTAGCAATGATAGAGCATATGACAAAATCTAGCGAAGAAATCTTGATAAAAGCAGGTTTTAAAAATGTAGGAAGTTATAGAAATAGCCCACCTCCAGGATCGGCTGTTCACGAAATGGGAACAGCAAGAATGGGAAATGATCCTAAAACTTCTGTACTTAATAAATACAATCAAATGCACGATGTTAAAAATGTTTTTATAACTGATGGTAGTTGTATGACTTCGTCTGCATGCCAAAATCCTTCTTTAACTTATATGGCACTTACTGCAAGAGCCTGCAAATTTGCAATTGAACAATTTAAATCGAATCAATTATGAAAAACATAAAAGTCCTATTCTCAATTTTTGGTTTCATTTTCTTGTCATTTATACTGTATTATTTTATCAAACAACCTTCTTATACAATCAAAACAGAGGGCACTTTGTATGTTGTAAATAAGGTAAGTAAAAGTGTTGTGATTTTTGATTTGCTAAAAGGCGAGCAAATTAAAGAATTGCCTATGGAAATTGAACCGCATGAAGCTACTGCAATCACCAACCCAAATCGTGTAATTGTAACCAATTACGGAACTCCAGATGTTGGTGGAAAAAGTGTTTCAGTTATCGATGTAAAAACCAACACCTTAGAAAAAACCATATCTATTGGCGAAAGTTTACGACCTCATGGAATTATTTCACTACCCGAACCAAATAAAGTAGCAGTTGTTACAGATATAGGAAATCATTTGTCCATAGTGAATGTAAAAACAGGTGTTTTAGAAAAGCAAATATCAACAAAGCAAAATCTAAGTCATTTATTGGTTCATCATCCTTTTAAACCTTTAATTTATGTTGCGAATATTAAATCAGGTTCAGTGAGTGTTATAGATGTAAAATTAGATTCAGTTATTAAAATCATTTCAATTGGCAAGCATTCTGAAGGAATTGATATCACAAAAGATGGAGCTGAACTTTGGGTAACAAACATCGAAGAAAATGTTATTTCTGTTATCAATTCCACAACCTATGAAATTACTGACCGAATTAAAACAGGAAAAGAGCCTTTGCGTTTAAAATTTTCGATTGATGGAAAGTATTGTCTAGTATCAAATTCAAAGGAAGGAACTGTTTCTGTTTACGATAGCAACACAAAAAAACAAATCGCAACCATTACAATTCCTGGGAAAAAAAATATTCTCGAAAAACTACTTTATCATACACCAAGACCTGTGGGAATTTTAATGCATCCCAATGGAAAATACGCTTTTATATCAAATTTTACAGCAAGTAGAATTGAGGTAATTGATTTGCGTACTTTTGCCATTGTTAGTAGTATTAAGGTTGGTGATATGCCTGATGGTCTTGCTTTTGTTAATTAATCAATAGTATTCTTTCATTCTTCATCAATAATAATTGAATTGTTTTTTTAAGTTTTATGAAGCGTTTAAAATATGTATTGCTTTTTTTGGGAGTTCTTTTTTTGTTATTTCGAATTTCAACATTGATTATTAGATTACCTTCTTATTCAATAAAAACTAGTGGAAAATTATACATTGTAAGTAAAGTAACTGAAAATGTTCAGGTTTTTGATTTATTTAGTGGAAAGGAAATTGCCGAAATTTCTATTGATATGTTATCTCATGAAGCAGTTAAAATATCAAACGAACAAAAAATTGTACTCACTAATTTTGGTAATTCTAATAAAAATAACATTAAGATTATAAATACAAAAACGAATAGTTTAGAAAAAGTATTTAACAAAAAAATTTATGGAAATGGCATAGTTGCCTTACCCGAAAAAGAAAAAGTAGCAATAATCGATTATGTTTCCAATGATTTAGTTGTTCTAAATATTGAAAATGATAGTATTGAAAAACAAATATCAACTGAACAAGAAAAAAGTCATTTGGTTGTTTTGCATCCAAAAAAACCAATTGCTTATGTAACTAATATTAATTCTAGCTCCATAAGTGTCATAGACCTCAATCTTAATAAAGTCATTAAAATTATTGTATGTGGTTTGGGAAGAAAAGGAATTGACATTACTCCTGATGGTTCTGAAATTTGGGTAACAAACATCAATGAAAATTCAATAACAGTTATTGATACTACAAATTATACTATTACCAATACATTAACCTCAGGAAATGAGTCTTTAAAACTGAGTTTTTCTATTGATGGGAAATATTGTTTGGTTGCCAATGCAACAGATGGAACAGTTTCAGTATTCAATCAACAAACTAAGAAGGATATAAAAACCATTTATCTTCATGGAAAAACTACACTTCTTGAAAAATTACTATATCACACACCTCGTCCTGTAAATATTTTAATGCATCCAAATGGGTTGTATGCTTATGTTGCCAATTCTAATGCGGATAAAATTGAAGTAATTGACATGAAAACATTTAAAATCATTAGCACTATTGGTACTGGAAGAGTTCCTGATGCTATGGTTTTTATTCATTAGATGATTCATACAACGATCCTTTTCTCTTTTTATTTGATGTATTTCGTCTTTAGAAATATTCCGTTTATCGATAGCAAATTATAAATCAGCTAATTGATAGATTTTTCACTTTATTTTAAAATTACCTTTGCATCAAGAATATTGAATTTTATTTGTAAATTAGTTGTGTTCCATAAATTCAATTATAACCCAAAAAAAACATAGTAAATTTTTAAACCCCAAACCAATTAAACCGAAGACTACTTTCATGATAAAAGTCATATTTTCAGCACTTTATAAGCATTAACTTTAGTCTTTATCTTAAAAAAATCCAAATTATGAAAAACCACATCCCCTCCATTAAAAAAGTTAGTTTGAATAATTATTCATTACTAATGAAAATTTTTGTTTTGACAATTATTTTCCTAAGCTCTTGTAGTAAAGATTTTACAGAACTTCCTGAAGATTCAGGAGAAGTTACCATTGACAATTTAAAAGCTTCTCCAAATTTTAATTGGAAAAATACCAAAGAAACTAAGGTAACAATTAAAACGAAAGATAATGAAGGAAATGCCATTTCTAATGTTAAAGTAAGTGTTTGGACAAATTTTGAAGAAGAAAATGGTGTTGAAATTATCAATGGTGTTACTAATGTACAAGGAGAATTTGTGGTGAATTATACTTTCGAAGCTGATATGGAAGAAGTTGTTTTAAAAACTGACTTTATTGGTTTGATCCCAGAAACGAAAGTGCCAATAGAAAATGGGAACGTTAATTTTACTTTTGGAGGCACAAAAAATAGTCAAAAAAGTCAAAATTATAGCAGCAAATCTTACTATTCAAAGCTAGAAAATACCCTTAAAAGTAAATTGAATGCGAATGTTAAAATTAATTATTTAGGCACCTATGATGGTAATGGAGTTCCTAATTACTTAGAAAAAACACCAGATAAAATAAATAAAGATTTTCTTAAAGATGTAAACAACGCTTTGCCAGAATATTTGCCTGTACCAAAATATCATCCAGAATATCTATTAGGAAACAACCAACATAATCTAGTAATTTTAGATAAAGCAGAAGTATGGATTACCTTTGTATCTGAAGGTGCAGGATATAAAAATGTATTGGCATACTATACTTACGACAGAGATTTTCCACCTAAAACTCCAGCAGATATCAAAGAATGTTTTGTGATTTTCCCAAATGCATCATTTAGAGGTTCAGGCGGAGGTTTGGATTCTGGTGACAAAGTTTCTCTAGGTGTTTTTGAAAAAAATACAGTAGTAGGTTGGATGTTGATGCGTAATGGTTGGGATGATAAAACAAAACAATCAACAGAAGGTTTAGGTTTGTTATACTCTAATTTAGAGTTAAATCCTGAAACAGACATTAAAGATCGTCAACACACTGTAATGCTTTTTGATGATAAAAGAGACTTATTCTTAATAGGATTTGAAGATTTAATTCGTCCAGGTGGTGACAATGACTTTAATGATGCTGTTTTTTATGCAACTGCAAATCCTATAGAAAATGTTGAAATAGACAATATCCAAAAGGTAAATCCTGATCCTATAGATACTGATAAAGATGGTATTAATGATAGTTCAGATGATTATCCAAACGATCCAAAATTAGCATTTAATAACTTTTTTCCTAGTAGCAATATGTTTGGAACGCTAGCCTTTGAAGATTTATGGCCATCAAAAGGTGATTATGATTTCAACGATTTAGTGGTAGATTATAACTTCAACAGAATTTCAAATGCTGATAATAAAGTTGTTAGTTTAGAAGCAAAATTCATTGTAAGAGCTATTGGAGCAAGTTTTCAAAATGGTTTTGGTTTCTCAATTCCTGGTGTAGATCCATCGCGTATTGCCTCTGTAAAAGGAACAAGATACACTGAAGGATATATAAAAACAAATAGTAATGGAACAGAATCGGGTCAAAGAAATGCCACAATTATTGTTTTTGACAATGCATGGAAACAAGGTTATGGTAATACGAGACCAGATCAGCCGTTTGTTGTCTCAGATACCATTGTTGTAACTATAGATTTAGCAAGTCCAGTTGATATAAATACATTCGGAATGGCTCCTTTCAATCCATTTATCATCGTAAATAAAGAAAGAGGTAAAGAAGTTCACTTACCTAATTATGCTCCAACTGATTTAGCTGATTTATCCTACTTTGGGACTTCTTTTGACAATTCTCAATCTGCAATAGGAAAATATTACAAAACTAAAGACAACTTACCTTGGGCTATTAATTTTCCAAGTCGTTTTGAGTATCCTATCGAAAAAGCAAGTATTGATGTAAGTCACTTAAAATTTATTAATTGGGTTTTAAGCGATGGAATAGAGTATAAAAATTGGTATAAAAACGAATCAGGTTTTAGAAATAGTTCCAATATTTATAACAAATAAATTCAGTAGATTCAATAAAATTAATTGAAAGAGGTCACTTAAAAGTGACCTCTTTCTTTTTGGAATACGTTGATAAATAAGCTGCTTATCAAGCAAACTTTTTAATCAAAGACTATAAAATATTTGATTCGCTTTATCCTAATTTTGAGTAAAAAACAATTTCTTCTTCAAATTATTTTCGTAATTTTAAAAAAGATAATTATCTATAAATACTTTAAAAATGAAGAAGATAAAAAACATAGTTTTTGATTTGGGAGGTGTAATCATGAATTTAGATGTCCCTAAAACAATTGAAGCTTTTAAAGCATTAGGTATTAAAAATATCGTTAATGACACAGGCCATCATTATCAATATTCATTTTTTTACGATTTTGAAATTGGTAAAATTTCAGAAAACGACTTTCTAGAATCGCTGTTTAATTTATCTGATAAATCTCCAAATCATCAAGAAATAATAAAAGCCTGGAATGCTATGATACTAGATATGCCAAAAGAACGCATTGATTTTTTAAAAGAATTACGAAAAAATTACACTCTTTTTCTGCTAAGTAACACCAATAAAATTCATCAAAAAGAATATTTAGATACTTATAAAAATAGTTTTAATAGTTCATTTAACGATCTCTTTAAAAAAGCATACTATTCACATGAAATAGGAATTAGAAAACCAGATGAAGCAATTTTCAATTTCATTTTAGAGGACAGTAACTTAGTGGCTTCAGAAACTCTTTTTGTTGATGATGCTATAAGTAATATTGAAGGTGCTCAAAAGGTTGGCATAAAAACATATCACGTTCAGAATTATGATACAGTAAATATTTTGAAAGTATTGAATCGATAAAAGAAGAGTAAAAATAACCCAATAAAAAAAGAGCTTATTTCTAAGCTCTTTAATGTTTAAATATATAAATCCCCCAATAAATATATTTAATATTTCTATTACAATAGGACACAAAGATAATTTCTATTTGAAACTTTGATTTCAATTATCGACAAATTGCAATCTACAATCGTCCAAATGTAATTTAGTTTCGACGAATTGAATTTAATACCACTGTTTGTTTATTTCGACAACTAAATGGCAATTTGTCTATCAATTTGTTGATCTAAAGAAATGAATGTTTCAGTTCTTGAAACACCTTTGATATTCTGAATATCTTTATTCAATAAATGCATCAAATCTTCATTATTTTTACACATAATTTTGATGAAAATAGCATAATTCCCAGTAGTATAATGACTTTCTACAATTTCAGGGATTTCTTTCAATCGTTTTATCGCTGATGAATAGAGATTGGATGCATCTAAAAAAACACCTACAAAAGCAGTGGTTGTGTATCCCAAAGCCTTTGGATTGATAACCATTTTATACCCTTCAATTAAGTTAGATTTTTCCAATTTTCGCAAACGTTGATGAATAGCAGCTCCAGATATACCAACTTCTCTGGCGATACTCAAAATGGGTGTTCGTGCATCATTCACCAAACTTTTAATAATTATTTTATCAATTCCGTCTATTTTCATATTGATATTTAAAGTTTTAAAGATAAAAAAAAGAGAACACATTTTTGATGCATTCTCTTTTTGGTATTTTATCAAATTTATTTCATTATTTCATTTCGAAATTTTCCATAAATTTTGTGGTATAATTTCCAGCAACATAATCAGGATGATCCATCAATTGTCTATGAAAAGGGATGGTTGTTTTAATGCCTTCAATCACAAATTCATCCAACGCTCTTTTCATTTTATTAATCGCTTCTTCTCTTGTTTGGGCAGTTACAATCAACTTTGCAATCATAGAATCGTAGTTTGGCGGAATCATATAGCCTGCATACACATGTGTATCCATTCTAACTCCATGACCTCCTGGCGCGTGAAAAGTTGTTACTCTTCCTGGAGCTGGTCTAAACCCGTTGTAAGGGTCTTCAGCATTGATTCTACATTCTATAGAATGCATTTGAGGATAGTAATTTTTTCCTGAAATTGGCACACCCGCAGCTACTAATATTTGCTCTCTGATTAAATCATAATTAATAACTTCTTCAGTAATTGGATGCTCAACTTGTATACGAGTATTCATCTCCATAAAATAGAAATTTCGGTGTTTATCAACCAAAAATTCGATAGTTCCAGCACCTTCATAGCTAATGTATTCAGCCGCTTTTACAGCTGCATTTCCCATTGCTTCTCTCAATTCATCTGTCATAAATGGAGAAGGTGTTTCTTCTGTCAATTTTTGATGACGTCTTTGCACAGAACAATCTCTTTCTGATAAATGACATGCTTTTCCATAAGCATCTCCAACAATTTGAATTTCAATATGTCTTGGCTCTTCAATGAGTTTTTCCATATACATATCATCATTTCCAAAGGCAGCTTTACTTTCTTGTCTTGCAGAATCCCACGCGTTTTTTAAATCTTCAGGTTTCCAAACAGCACGCATTCCCTTACCTCCACCACCTGCGGATGCTTTTAACATTACTGGATATCCTGTTTCTAAAGCTACTTTTTTACATTGTTCAAAATCAGCAATAATTCCCTCAGAGCCAGGAACACAAGGTACTCCTGCTGCTTTCATAGTTGCTTTTGCATTCGATTTATCACCCATTTGATCAATCATCTTGCCTGTAGCACCAATGAATTTTATTTTATGCTCTTCACACAAATTAGAAAATTTAGCATTTTCTGATAAAAACCCATATCCTGGGTGAATTGCATCTGCATTGGTAATTTCTGCAGCAGCAATAATATTTGACATTTTTAAATAGGATTCACTACTTGCTGGAGGTCCAATACACACTGCTTCGTCTGCAAAACGTACGTGTAAACTTTCAGCATCGGCTGTAGAATATACAGCTACTGTTTTGATTCCCATCTCTTTACAAGTTCTTATAACTCGTAATGCAATTTCTCCTCTGTTGGCAACTAATATTTTTTTGAACATCTTTTTTTGATATTAGATTTGTAAACTTTTAGCTGTTTGATGTTTCGTAAATTTCTTGATACATCTCAATTTCTAACTTCAATTAAGATGGGTCAACCAAAAATAAAGGCTGATCAAATTCTACTGGTGACGCATTGTCAACTAAAATTTTAACAACTTTTCCAGAAATTTCAGACTCTATTTCATTGAATAATTTCATTGCTTCAATCACACAAACCACATCTCCTGTATTGATTTCTGAACCAACTTCTACAAAATTCGGCTTATCTGGAGATGGTTTTCTATAAAAAGTTCCAATAATTGGAGATTTTACAGTGATGTAATTTGTTGCAACATCTACTGCTTTAGCAATTGGAGCTGGAGTTTCTGAAACCGGTTGAGAAACTGGAGCAGCTGCAACTTGAGGAGCAGTTTGTTGAACAGGAGCAGCTTGAACATAGGTTGTTTCTGTATAACCAGGGCCAGTTTTAATAGTGATTTTTACATCCTCCATTTCTAACTTCACCTCGCTTGCACCAGATTTTGCTACAAATTTTATGAGATTTTGAATTTCTTTGATATCCATAATTATGATTGTTTAGTTGTTATATTTTTATGAGTTATATGCCCAAGTTAGATAAATTGCTCCCCAAGTAAAGCCACCACCAAAGGCTGCAAAAATTAAATTGTCTCCTTTTTTCAATTGATTTTCGTAATCAGCTAATAATAGTGGTAATGTTGCTGAAGTTGTATTTCCATACTTGTGAATATTTACCATCACTTTTTCGGGTTCAACACCTACTCTATTTGCTGTTGCTTCAATAATTCTTTTGTTCGCTTGATGAGGCACTAACCACTGAATGTCTTCTTTAGTAAGATTGTTTCTTGTCAACATCTTTTCAGAAACCTCAGCCATATTAGAAACAGCATATTTAAAAACTGTTTTTCCTTCTTGATGCACAAAATGTTGTCCATTTTTTACAGTTTCTAAGGAAGGAGGTAAAATTGATCCACCTGCATCAATCTTTAAAAATTCTCTTCCAATTCCATCACTTCGTAAATATTCATCTTTTAATCCAAAACCTTCTGAATTTGGTTCAAACAATGCTGCTCCTGCTCCATCTCCAAAAATAATACAGGTTGCTCTATCAGTATAATCAATTATGGATGACATTTTATCTGCTCCAATAACCAATACTTTTTTATATCTTCCTGATTCTATGTAACTTGCCGCAGTTGACATTCCGTATAAAAAACTAGAACACGCTGCTTGTAAATCGTATGCAAAGGCATTGATTGCGCCAATTTCTGTGGCTGTATATACTGCTGTTGAAGCAACCATTAAATCTGGTGTAGCAGTTGCAACTATCACCAAATCTATTTCTTCGGGATTGGTATTTGATTTATGTAATAAATCTTGTGCAGCTTTAATTGCCATGAAAGACGTTCCTAAACCTTCGCCTTTCAAAATTCTTCGTTCTTTGATTCCTGTTCTTGTAGTAATCCATTCATCATTTGTATCAACAAAAGTCTCTAATTCTTTATTTGTTAATACATATTCAGGTACGTATTTTCCTACTGCTGTAATAGCTGCAGTGATTTTACTCATAGTTATTTGTTATTAAACTAATGATTAGAAAGTCAAAAGTAATGAAAAATATCACACTTTTGGGTTAAAATGAACCAATTTTGAGTTGATTTTAGGTAAAAAACGCAAAAAAACCCTCAAAAATGAGGGTTTTATGATATATTTTTTAGCGTTTTTTATGCCTCTGCAGCTGCAGATTCTAAAACAACTTGACCTCTGTAGTATAATTTTCCTTCATGCCAATGCGCTCTGTGGTACAAATGAGCTTCACCAGTTGTTGGATCTGTAGCAATTTGTTGATTTGCTGCTTTATAATGTGTTCTCCTTTTATCTCTTCTGGTTTTAGAAATCTTTCTCTTAGGATGTGCCATTTTATCTCTTTTTTTCTGTTAGTAAATTCTTTAATTTATCCCACCTTGGGTCTGCCTCTTCAGCAGTGTTTTCTTCTTTTATTTCTAGTTCTTTTAATTTTTTCAACGTTTCTGATTCCATTGTTCCGTCCAAAACTTTTGGATGTACTTTTTTATTTGGAACCGCCAATACAATCATTTCATAAATGTATTGTGCTACATTTAATTGATATGCATCATAAGATAATATTAAAATTTCTTCACTATCGTTGTTAAACTCAGGACCAAATTTTACTACTAATGGCAATGTTGCTTTAATTTTTTGATGATACATTTCTGTGGTTACATCGCAAGGAACTTCAACAGTGCCTTTTACTTTGAAAACCAATTCAAAAAGTGTTGTTTTTTTTAAGAAGTTTATCGTCACTTCTAAATTCGCACTTTGGAACTCATCAAAATTAAAATATTCAAAGAACTCGTTGTCAATTGTGTAGTTGAAAACATGATTTCCTTCGCTTAATCCTACAAACGGAATGTTGAATTGTTTCAAGTCTTTCATTATCAATCATCAATTGAGCGTGCAAAGATACAAAAAAATGTAATTCTACAAGGTTTTATCTAAAAAAAAGAAATCATTTGTTGATTATTTAATTTACAATTGATTTTTTGTCAATTCTTTATGCTCTTCTCGATTTCTAAATAACTCTATTGCAGTGAACAATGCCTCCTCAAATGAAGATGATTTTGCTAGATTTTTTCCAGCAATTTCATAGCCTGTGCCATGATCAGGAGAAGTCCTTATATGACTTAATCCTGCTGTAAAGTTCACTCCTTTTCCAAAAGAAAGCGCTTTAAATGGCGCTAAACCTTGATCGTGATAGGTTGCTAAAACACCATCAAATTGTTTATAAGTTTCATTTCCGAAGAAACCATCTGCTGCATAAGGGCCAAAAACCAGCTTTCCTGTTTCCTGAATTGTGGCAATTGTAGGTCTAATAATTTCGTCATCTTCTTTGCCAATTACTCCTTTATCTCCACAATGTGGATTCAAAGCCAACACTGCAATTTTTGGTTTGCTGATACCAAAATCTTGAATTAAAGACGCATACATTGTTTCTACTTTTGATGTAATCAATTCAGGTGTAATGGTTTCTGCCACTTTTGAAATGGGAATATGACCAGTAATTAAACCTATTCTTAATGCATCAGTCATTAAAATCATCAAACTTTTTCCGTCTAATTTTTCTTCTAAAAACTCTGTGTGACCAGGAAAATGAAACGCATCTGACTGAATATTTTCTTTGTTAATTGGCGCTGTGATTAACACATCAATCTTATTTTCTTTTAAGTGATTTACGGCACTTTCTAATGATTTCAAAGCATATTCACCCGAAACTTTTGTTGGTTTTCCCAATTCAATTTCCACCTCTTCTTTCCAAATATTCAGCACATTGATTTTTGTAGGATTTGCTTGGGTAATATCCGTAATTCCATGAACTTGGATTTCATTGTTCAACGCTTTTTTGTGATACGAAATTACTTTGGTTGCACCAAAAATTACTGGAGTACAAAAGTCTAACATTCGTTTATCATCAAATGTTTTTAAAATCACTTCAATGCCAATTCCGTTTAAATCTCCTATTGAAATTCCTACAATTATTTTATCAGATTTATCCATAGTAACTCTTGTAATATTGCTATTTTTGCAACTACAAAAGTAACCAAAATTTACGGATATGTTTACAGGAATTATAGAAACGATTGGAGTTGTTACTAACTGTGTAAAAGAGCAAGGAAATTTGCATTTGACGATCAAAAGCAGTATTACAAACGAACTAAAAGTAGATCAAAGTGTTGCTCATAATGGAGTTTGTTTAACGGTTATTGATATTAAAAATGATGAATACACTGTAACTGCCATCAAAGAAACACTTGATAAAACAAACATTGGTTATCTAAAAATCAATGATATTGTAAATTTGGAACGTGCCATGAAATTGGGTGATAGATTGGATGGACACATTGTTCAAGGACATGTTGATGGAACAGGAATTTGCACAAAAATTACTGATGAAGATGGAAGCACGTGGTTTACTTTTCAATATGAACGAAACAAAAATAACCTTACTATAGAAAAAGGTTCAATTACTGTAAATGGTGTGAGTTTAACAGTAATAAACTCAAAAGAAAATGAGTTTAGCGTAGCAATTATTCCTTATACAAAAGAACACACCACTTTTAAAACTTTGCAATTGAACAATGTTGTGAATTTAGAATTTGATGTTATTGGAAAATATGTTGCGAGATTAACGGCTTTCAAAAACTAAACTGTAGGTTCTTTTTTGTGTAAAAAACGCGTTAGTTTTATAGATAAATCTAACAAAATAATTTTTGCATTCCCATTTCTTTCAATGTGATACATGGCATCTGAAATTTCTTTTTCGATGTCTAAAATGTTATTTGAATGCACAAAAGGCGCAAATTTCGACAAGTTAAAATCTGTCTTTGTCTCCATAAAAACCAATTGTTCTGATTTGTAATTGAACAACAACGCTTGTCTGAAAAATTGCAAACAATATTCTAAAAAACGTTTTTGAGTTTCACGACCTGTTTTTGAAATCGTGTCTGACCAAGCAATTAATTGTTGCACCACTGTTACATTTCCTTTGGCACGAAAAGCAGTTCGAACCCAAGCCACAAACCATTCTTCAAAAACCAAATCGCTGGAATCATTTTGCAATAATTGCAATGCTTTGTTATAATTTCCTTCCGCTTGATGTGCAATATTTGATGCTTCATTATCAGTAAGTTGATAATTTACAACTAATGAATTAGCAATATCTTGTTCGCTTAAAACAGGAAAATGCAACGCTTGACAACGTGATTTTATCGTGCTTAAAAGCTGTTCTTCGTCTTCAACAATCAATAAAAAAATTGTTTTTTGAGGAGGTTCTTCTATCAATTTTAGCAATTTATTTGCAGCTGAAGTATGCATTTTTTCAGCCATCCAAATAATCATCACTTTAAATCCACCTTCGTATGATTTGAGTTGTAATTTTTTTACAATTTCTTCAGATTCCTCAACATTTATCAAACCTTGCTTATTTTCAACTCCAATATGTTGCAACCAATTAAACAAACTTCCATACGGTTGTGTTGCCATAAATTGACGCCAGTCTTCTAAAAAAGCATTGCTTGTAGGATGGCTTTTTACAACCTCATTCGTAGTTACAGGAAATGAAAAATGCAAATCTGGATGCTGTAGTTTTTCACATTTCAAAGCACTTACAGCAGGATTCTCAGAAAAATGAGACAATAAAAACTGTGCATAAGCAACCGCCATTGGCAATGTTCCTGAACCTTCTTTTCCAATAAAAAGTTGCGCATGAGGTACTCTACCATTTTCAGCAGATTTCTGTAAATGATTTTTAATATGTTCTTGACCTATTATTTGGTTGAAAAGCATGCACAAATATAAAGTTTTAGAAAGTTGTTATTCTAAAATTTTGTAACTTTTCACTCGATTTTTTGAAATAAATTATGAAAAAAATATTGCAAATAGGAAATGGAATCGCTTTTGTTTCTGTCGTTTTTATTAATTACTTATCAAACACACGTCTTTTAAATAACACAACTATTGGCGAAATTTCAGACGGATTAAACTCACTTTTTACACCTGCAGGATATGCGTTTTCAATTTGGGGACTTATTTATTTGCTTTTGTTAGGCTTTACCATTTACCAAGGTAGAAGTTTGTTTTTAAAGGTTAAGAGTGACGATTTTATTGAAAAAACTAGTTTTTGGTTTATCATTTCTTGTATTGCAAATTCTGCTTGGGTTTTCTGTTGGATTTATGAATACACAGGCATTTCTTGCTTTTTTATCTTTTTATTATTGTTCTCTTTATTAAAAATTGTGATTAATAATAACATGCAACTAAAGGAGGTAAAAAAATCGGAATATATCTTTTATATCCTTCCATTTGTAATTTATAGTGGTTGGGTAACTGTTGCTAGCATTGCTAATGTTTCTACTTATTTGGTGAAAATTGATTGGAAAGGTTTTGGAATATCTTCAGAAATATGGACGATTTTGATGATAGTAATCGCTACAATAGTGAACTTAATTGTTACTTGGCAAAGAAATATGAATGCATTTGCTTTTGTAGGTGTATGGGCATTAATTGCAATTGGAGTTGCAAATAATTTAGATAACAAAACGATTGCTTACACCGCCTTTATTGCAGCAATTATTCTAATCATTAGCAGTATTTTAAAGAGGTTCAAACTAAATAAATTAAATGTCACAATGCATGAATAATAGATTAATATTTCTAGCGCAAACGATAACTTAACTTTTATGATTAACATTTTATCAAACGTAAATAATAGAGTATTTTTGTTAAAAACATTATTAAAATGAAAACACTTAAAGATTTTAATTTTAAAGATAAAAAAGCAATTATTCGTGTCGATTTTAACGTTCCATTGAACGACAAATTCGAAGTAACTGATGCAACAAGAATCGAAGCAGCAAAATCAACCATCATCAAAATTTTAAACGATGGAGGAAGTTGTGTTTTGATGTCCCATTTAGGAAGACCAAAAGGGTTTCAAGATGAATTTTCTTTGCGTCATATCGTAAAAAACATTTCAGATATTATGGGTTGTCCTGTGAAATTTGTGGACGATTGTATTGGTGAAAAAGCTGAAAAAGCAGTTGCTGATTTAGAAAATGGCGAAATTATATTATTAGAAAACCTACGTTTTTACGCTGAAGAAGAAAAAGGAGATGTTGTTTTTGCTGAAAAATTATCGAAATTAGGAGACATTTATGTAAATGATGCCTTTGGTACAGCACATAGAGCACATGCTTCTACTACAATTATTGCTCAATTTTTTGAAGGAAAAAAATGTTTTGGAGAGCTACTTGCAAGAGAAATTGAAAGCATTGATAAAGTTTTAAACAATTCAGTAAAACCTGTTTTAGCAATTTTAGGTGGCGCAAAAGTATCATCAAAAATTACAGTAATCGAAAATATTTTAGACAAAGTTGATCATCTTATTTTAGGTGGTGGAATGAGTTTTACATTCATCAAAGCAAATGGCGGAAAAATTGGAAACTCTATTTGCGAAGATGATAAAATGGAGTTGGCGTTAGATATTTTAAAACAAGCCAAAGAAAAAGGCGTTACTGTGCACATTCCTGTAGATGTTGTTGCTGCTGACAAATTCAGTAATGATGCAAATACTCAAATTTGTGATATCAATAATATTCCTGATGGTTGGGAAGGTGTAGACGCTGGTCCAAAATCGATTGCAATTTTTGACGAAGTTGTAAACCAGTGCAAAACCATTTTATGGAATGGTCCTTTAGGTGTTTTTGAAATGGAAAAATTTGCTGGAGGAACAATCGCTTTAGGACATTCAATTGATAAAGCAACTAAAAACGGAGCATTTTCATTAGTTGGTGGTGGAGATTCTGTTGCTGCTGTAAAACAATTCGGATTTGAAGACAAGGTAAGCTACGTTTCAACAGGTGGTGGTGCCATGTTAGAAATGCTAGAAGGAAAATCATTACCAGGAATTGATGCAATTCTGAATTAATTTTTCTTAAAATAACTGTTAAAAAAGTTCTCATTCATGGGAACTTTTTTTTGTGCCTTTAATTCCTATAAAATAAGCCTTATTTTTGCATCTTTTAAAAAATAACACAAAATGAAATACACCACTTTACCAAATACCGATATCAAAGTTTCAAAAATATGCTTAGGAACCATGACTTGGGGAAACCAAAATACAGAAGCTGAAGGTCATGAACAAATGGATTATGCACTCGAAAAAGGCGTTAATTTTTTTGATGCAGCTGAATTGTATCCTGTTCCTGCAAATGCGCAAACCTATGGTCATACAGAAAAAATTATTGGTTCTTGGTTTCAAAAAACTGGGAATAGAGACAAAGTTGTTTTGGCGAGTAAAATTGCTGGTGGTGGAGATTACACTGCTCACATAAGAAAAGGTGGATTGTCAAAAAATAATATTATTGATGCCATTGAAAAAAGTTTACAACGTTTGCAAACAGATTATATTGATTTGTATCAGTTGCATTGGCCAAATCGTGGTGTAAATGTTTTTGGGATTAGAGATTTTCCTACAAAAACAGCCTCTCAAGAAGCTGAAAACCATTTAGAAATTATGGAAACTTTGCATGATTTTATCAAACAAGGAAAAATCAGACAGTTTGGCTTATCAAACGAAACTCCTTGGGGAACTATGAAATATGTGCAAACTGCTGAGCAACACAATTTACCAAGACCTGTTACAATTCAAAATTCGTATTCATTAATTCACAGAGGATTTGAAGTTGGTTTGAGTGAAGTTTCTATGAGAGAAAATGTGGGTTTATTAGCCTATTCGCCTTTAGCACAAGGTGTTTTATCTGGTAAATATTTAGACGGAAATTTACCTGAAGGCGCAAGAGGAACGTTGTTTCCAAGGTTTATTGCACGTTACAGAAATGAAGGCTCTGAAAAAGCAGTGACTTTGTATTTAAACATCGCTAAAAAACATGGATTGACACTTTCTGAATTGTCTTTGGCTTTTATCAATCAGTTACCATTTGTAACAAGTAACATTATTGGCGCAACAAAAATGGATCAATTAAAAGAGAATATCAACTCTATAAATATTGATTTATCAGATGAAATTTTGGAAGAAATTAATGCTGTTCATACATTAATTCCTAATCCAGCACCTTAAAAACATGTGTAAAAAAGCCGAGAAAAATTTCGGCTTTTTTTATAGTTTAAAAACTTGGTTGTTTTTCAATTGATACTTTTCATTACTTTCTCTGCAAGTAGCAAAACCATCTGTATCAAATTCTAGTTTATGCCCAAATTCACTTACCCAACCAATTTGTTTTGACGGATTTCCAACAACCAAAGCGTAAGGCAACACTTCTTTCGTAACAACTGCTCCTGCACCAATAAAAGCAAATTCGCCAATTACATTTCCACAAACAATAGTTGCATTTGCGCCAATAGTAGCTCCTTTTTTTACGGTTGTTTTTTGATATTCATTTTTACGATTAACGGCACTTCTTGGATTGATCACATTTGTAAAAACCATTGAAGGACCTAAAAAAACATCATCTTCACAAAAAACACCAGTATAAATTGAAACGTTGTTTTGCACTTTTACGTTGTTGCCCAAAACAACTTCAGGAGAAATCACCACATTTTGACCTAAATTACAATTTTCGCCAATGATACAATTAGACATAATATGACTAAAATGCCAAATTTTAGTGCCTTTTCCAATACTACAATCTGCATCAATAACAGCTGTTTCGTGTGCAAAATACTCCATATTAATAGTTTGAACTTTGAGAAGTTGTGTGTGTGCAAATTTCTTTAGATGATGAAGTGCCAATTCTGTCAACTCTTAAAGTAATCATTTTTAGGGCAGTTTCATAATCACGAACACCACCTGCAGCTTTTATTTGCAAAGGTTTTGCATTTTCAACAATCAGTTTCATGGTTTCAAAAGTAGCACCATTTGGTAAATTATGTTCGGTGTTATAAAATCCTGTAGATGATTTTACGAAGACTTTTTTTGCAGCTTCTATTCCAAAATTTTCTAAAACAATTTCTTTGATTAATTTTGAAATATCACAAATTTCATTAGCTGTTAAAGCTGCAACTTCAATAATCCATTTTACAATTTTATTGTTTTCTAAGCATAATTTTGTGCCTTGTAAAACTTCCTCTTTTATTAAGTTGATGTTTCCTTTTTTGAATTCCTCATAATTGATTACGAAATCCAATTCATCAGCACCTAATTCAATGGCTTTTTTTGCTTCATCTAATTTTGTTTGTAAAGAGTAATTTCCTTCGTGAAAACCAATAACGGTCCCAACTAGGGTTTCAGAATTGTTTTCTTTTAAAAACTGCTTCGCAAATGTGATGTATTTAGCACGAATCATTACTAATTTATACTCATACAGTAATGTTTCTTCTAAAAGGTTCGCAACATTTTGCTGATTTTCTTCTTCTGAAATTCCAGCTTGAATTGCTGTTTTTAAATAAGTTGCGTCTAAATATTGATTGATGTTCATAATATCAAAAGTACGGAATTTTAAAAAACCCAACTTAAAAGTTGGGTTTATTTTTCAATCTACTTGAAAAGAAATTGGTAAAGTATATCTTACTTTTACGGGTCTATCCCTTTGTTTTCCGGGTGTAAATTTGGGAAGTTTTTCAATCATTTCTTGAGTTTCTTTAGAAAGCTTTGTATGTGGAGCTCTAATTTGAATATCAACAACATTGCCTTTATTATCGATTACAAATTGTGTATGAATTTTATATTTTCCTGATCTCAAGCCAATATCAGTTGCCAGTTGCGAATCAAAATTTCTTTGAACAAATTGGTTCATTTTTTTATCAAAACACTTTTTATTTTCCACTTTTGATAAGCCTTCACAACCTTTAAAAATTGGAGCAAACTCTATATCAATAAACGGAACTGTTTCAATAATTGGATCACTATCTGGTATTTTAACTTCAATGATATCATCAGGATTTAGTTTTGTTGTAATTTCTTTAGTGGTTTCAATAATTGTTTCAATAGTTTTATCATCCGCTTTTTTAATTTCATGATCAAGAATCAATTTTTGATGCTTAATTGGTGCTGTTTTTTGAACTATTTTCTTTTCTATTTGATACATAATTTCTTGTTCTGGCTGCAAAACAACATATTGAAACTCTTTTTCAGGTTTGCTCGCTACCGATTTTTGTTCAGTTTGATACTCTAAAGTTACATACACCACAAACAAGACTATAACAAGTCCTAATTGTGTGAAAATAGTTGAAAATTTTTCTAATTGTTTTCTAGGTGATTTTTTTAGGTTTTTCATAAGTAAAGGTTTAAAATGTTAAAACTTTGTTAAA